>CATMOC010000105.1 GCA_950071955.1 uncultured Mesorhizobium sp.
CCAGGTTGTTCCACGTCGGCGGGAAGACGTAGAAGGGGATGGTCAGCAGCGCCAGTCCCATCGCGGCCGGACCCCAGAACAGGCCGCTGAAAGCGCCCACGGCCGTCGTTTCGCGGATCTGCCTGAAGCGCGCGATCGCAGTCGCCCGGTCGCGCATGCGATTGGCGAGATAGCGCTCGCGGTCGGTCTGCGGCGTCAGGTCGAGCAGCCTGACATAGACGGCGTCCCATTCCCTCCAGGCATCGGCCGAAAGGCCGAAGTGTCGGCCGAGGCGGTCCCATTCGCCGTCGACCACGGCCGACAGATAGCGCGCCAGCCCGGCTTGCACCTCGGCGACCGCCGTCCCGCCGTACCGGGCGATGTCGTTGTAGACGTCGGCCACAGCCACGGCCTCTTCGGCGAGATTGGTGCGGATGCCCTTGTAGTCGTCGAGCTCCTGGGCATAGACGAGCGCCAGCATCAGACCGTAGAGCGCGGCGATGCGAAAGGCGACGGATGAGGCTGCGTCGTGCGTGCGATGCGTGTCCTCTCCGAGCGACAGCAATCGCCGCGCCGCGAAATAGACGCCCATCACCAACGCCACGGCGCCGATCCCGAACAGGACACCGATCAACAGCGAAACAACGAAATCCTCCATGACGCTTCCCCGCGCGGCCTCCTGCCGGGATTTATGACCCGACCGGAACGATGGAGCAACACCTGCAGGTCTGCCTCGCGGCGCTTCGCGCCATGGGGGCTCCTTGCCCCCGCGAGCGGGGAGAAGGAAAGTAGGTCACATACGGAACAGGCCGAACTTCGTGTCCTCCACCTCGCGGTTCAGCGCCGCCGACAGCGACAGCGCGAGCACCTCGCGGGTGCGGGCCGGGTCGATGATGCCGTCGTCCCACAGTCGGGCGGAGGAATAGAGCGGCTGGCCCTCGTGCTCGAACTGGTCGAGAATGGGCTTCTTAAACGCGGCCTCCTCCTCCGCGGACCACGCGCCGCCCTTGCGCTCGATGCCGTCGCGCCTGACGATGGCGAGCACGGTGGCGGCCTGCTCGCCGCCCATGACCGAGATGCGCGCGTTCGGCCACATCCACAGGAAGGGGGGCAAATAGGCGCGGCCGCACATGCCGTAATTGCCCGCGCCGAAGGAGCCGCCGATGATGACGGTGAGCTTTGGTACGCGGGCGGTGGCGACCGCCGTCACCAGCTTGGCGCCGTCCTTGGCGATGCCGCCGGCCTCGTACTTGCGGCCGACCATGAAGCCGGTGATGTTCTGCAGGAAGATCAGCGGGATCTTTCGCTGGCAGCACAGTTCGATGAAATGCGCGCCCTTCTGCGCGCTTTCGGAGAAGAGCACGCCGTTGTTGGCGAGGATGCCCACCGGCATGCCGTGGAGATGCGCGAAGCCGGTGATCAGCGTGGTGCCGAAATTCGTCTTGAACTCGTCGAATTCGGACCCGTCGACGATGCGGGCGATCACCTCGCGCACGTCGTAGGGCTGGCGCGTATCGGCCGGGATGAGGCCGTAAATCTCCTGCGGGTCATGGAGCGGAGGGCGCGGCGGCTGGAGCGCCAGCGTCGCCGGCTTGACGCGGTTGAGATTGGCCACGATGCGGCGCGTGATGGCGAGCGCATGCGCGTCGTTCTGGGCGTAGTGGTCGGCCACGCCCGAGAGGCGCGTGTGGACGTCGGCGCCGCCGAGATCCTCGGCCGACACCTCCTCGCCGATCGCAGCCTTCACCAGCGGAGGACCACCGAGGAAGATGGTTGCCTGGTTGCGGACCATGATGGATTCGTCGGCCATCGCCGGCACGTAGGCGCCGCCTGCGGTGCACGAGCCCATCACGCAGGCGATCTGCGGGATGCCGGCGGCCGACATGTTGGCCTGGTTGAAGAAGATGCGGCCGAAATGCTCGCGGTCGGGAAAGACCGAATCCTGGTTGGGCAGGTTGGCGCCGCCGGAATCCACCAGGTAGATGCAGGGCAGGCCGTTCTCGGCCGCGATCTCCTGCGCGCGGAGATGCTTCTTCACGGTCATGGGATAGTAGGTGCCGCCCTTCACCGTGGCGTCGTTGACCACCACCATGCATTCGCGCCCCTCGATGCGGCCGATGCCGGCGATCATGCCGGCCGACGATATGTCGCCGCCATACATGTCCCACGCCGCAAACTGCCCGATCTCGAGGAACGGCGCCCCGGTGTCGAGCAATTGTGCCAGCCGCTCGCGCGGCAGCAGCTTTCCACGGCCAACGTGCCTCCGCCGCGCCTCCTCCGGCCCGCCCCGCTCGATGGCGGAAGCCTTGTCGGCAAGGTCGGCAACCAGCCCACGCATGCGCGCGGCGTTGGCGTGGAAGGTTTCGGAGGCGGGGGGGAGGGCTGTGCGGATGACGGGCATGGACTGTCCTAGCGGATGAGGGCGACTTTACACGGCAGGTCGAGGTTCGCCCAGACCCGGTCGGCGGTGACGATGGTGGCATTCAGCACGCCCTGCGCCATTCATTTGCCTCGTCGAGTACACCCCTTGCCTCTCGTCGGCGTTCCAAAGTGAGTTCTTCGACAAGATCATGGCCTGAAACCGGGCTCCCCGCAGGCGTCCCTCCATTCCAGTCCTCCTGAAAAAAATGCTTGGCAAGTTCGGCACGCTGCGCCAAGAATTCATACGTTAGGGACGGGTAATTGAAGAAGCTGCCGGGCTGCCAATGAAGCGGCGGGGAATCTGAACTTCGGGGCTTCTTCTTCGATCATTGCTTGGGGAATTCTTATGAAGCTTATGCATGGCATATGCTCGGCGCTTGTCGTCGCCGGGTTCGTTTTCGCTACGCCGGCCGCCGCACAAGGCAATTCCGGCTACTTCAAACTCCAGACCATGTTTCAGGAACCGGAGAACAAGTGCTTCGAAGGCAACCGTTTCGCTTCTGACGCGGTGCTGCAAGGCGCGTCTTTCATGGACGGTTGCCAGGAGGTGTCCGGCCAGTACTGGAAAGCCGTGCCTGAGGGGAACGGCTTCTTCCGCTTGAAGACGCAGTTCCAGGGCGAGAACAAGTGCCTGGAAGGCAATCGCTACGCGCCCGATGCCGTTCTCGGCGGCGGCGCCTTCATGGACGATTGCCAGAACGTTTCGGGACAGTTGTGGCAGGCGGTTCCCGACCAGAATGGCTACTTCCGCCTGAAGACGATGTTCCAGGGTGACAACAAGTGCCTGGAAGGCAACCGGTTCGCACCCGAATCGGTGCTCCAGGGCGCCGCCTTCATGGACGATTGCCAGAACGTCTCCGGCCAGTTGTGGAAGGTCGTCGGCGGCTCGCTGGTCAACGGCGTTCCCCAGGTGGCATCGACGCAGGCGCCGCCGGCACCATCCCCCTCGATGCCGGGCCCGGCGCAGCCCGTGGAACAGTGCAGGTTCTACGAGCACGTCAATTATGAGGGTCGCGAGTGGGTCCTGCAGGCCAACGATCGCGTGCACTGGTATGACGAGGCTCAGCAGCGACAGTACTTCCGCTCCAGCGGACGTTCCGGCTTCTCCGGCCGCGAATTCTTCGACAACAACAGCGGCGCGAACCACAATGTCTCCTCCGCCCGGACGAGCGGCAGCTGCCGGGCGGTTCTGTGGGAGGATCCGTTCGAGAACGGCCGTATGCTGGAAGTCGCCGGTGACGAGCCGAACTTCGTTCCCCTTAACTTCAACGACGTGGCATCCGAAGCCGAATGCATCTGCCAGTCGTCTGCCGGGCTGCAGCCGGCTCCGACGCCGGTCATGCCGCAGCCGGTGAAGATGCCGACGGCCGTGACCATCCAGAACCAGCTTTCTGGCTTGCCGGGCTTCCAGGTGCAGCCGCAGGACCGGGTCTCGCTCGGCGAATTCGTACTGCGGCCCGACCTGCGCCGCGCCGCGCCGTCGATCGAAATCCAGTCGATCAACTTCGACAGCGCCTCGGCCGTGATCAAGTTCGACCAGTACGACAAGGTCCAGCAGATCGGCCAGGCTCTCTCCTATCTCCTGAACACCAACAACGGTGCCCGTTTCCTGATCGAAGGTCACACCGACGCGGTCGGATCGGACAGTTCGAACTACGTCTTGTCGCAGAACCGTGCCGAGGCGCTGAGGAGCGCGCTCGTCAACAGTTTCGGCATACCGGCCGGCGCCTTGGTCACGGCCGGTTTCGGCGAGCGCGATCTCCTGGTTCCCACGCAGCAGTCGGAATGGCAGAACCGCCGCGTCACCCTTCGTCGCATCGACCAGTTCGTGCGCTGAGGCAGTGCATCGTCGGGGCGGCGCCTGCCGCCCCGGTCCCCGCGTCCCGCGGGGCGTGATCCGGGCGAGGGGACCCGTTGGCGAAGCTGGCCTCGATGATTCCCATTCGCCCCCGCCGCCTTTCACCCCTCCGCCATGATCTCCCGCCCGATCAGCCACCGTCTGATCTCGCTGGTGCCCGCGCCGATCTCGTAGAGCTTGGCGTCGCGCAGGAGGCGGCCGGTGGGGTAGTCGTTGATGTAGCCGTTGCCGCCCAGAAGCTGGATGGCGTCGAGCGCGATCTGCGTGGCGCGTTCGGAGGCATAGAGGATGCAGCCGGCGGCGTCCTTGCGGGTGGTCTCGCCGCGGTCGCAGGCGCCAGCCACCGCATAGACGTAGGCGCGGCAGGCGTTCATCGTCGTGTACATGTCGGCGAGCTTGGCCTGGACGAGCTGGAACTCGCCGATCGGCTGGCCGAACTGCTTTCGCTCGTGCACGTAGGGGACCGCGACGTCCATGGCCGCCGCCATGATGCCGAGCGGGCCGCCGGCCAGCACCACGCGCTCGTAGTCCAGCCCCGACATCAAAACCTCGACGCCCTTGCCTTCCTCGTGTAGCACGTTCTCGAAGGGCACCTCGACGTTCTCGAACACGAGTTCGCCGGTGTTGGACCCACGCATGCCGAGCTTGTCGAGTTTCTGGGCGACGGAAAAGCCGGAAAACGTCTTCTCGACGATGAATGCGGTGATGCCGCGCGAGCCGCGCTCCGGATTGGTCTTGCCGTAGACGACCATCGTGTCGGCGTCAGGCCCGTTGGTGATCCACATCTTGGTGCCATTGAGCACGAAGCGGTCGTTGCGCTTTTCGGCCCTGAGCCGCATCGAAACGACGTCGGAACCGGAGCCGCTCTCTGACATGGCGAGCGCGCCGACGGCTTCGCCGGCACAGAGCCGCGGCAGGTAGCGCGCCTTCTGCTCGGCCGTGCCCCAGCGGCTGATCTGGTTGACGCAGAGGTTGGAATGCGCCCCGTAGGAGAGCCCGACCGACGCCGAGGCGCGGCTGATCTCCTCCATCGCCACGACGTGCGCGAGATATCCCATGCCCGATCCGCCATGGTCGGGATCGGCGGTGACGCCGAGCAGGCCGAGCGCGCCGAGTTCGGCCCACAGCCAGGCGGGGAACTCGTTCGAGGCGTCGATCGCCGCCGCGGCCGGCGCGATCTTTTCCTGCGCGAAGCGGCGCGCCATGTCGCGCAGCGCCCCGATCTCCTCGCCGAGTCCGAAATCCATGGTCTGGGTGTACATCAGCCTGCCTCCGCCGGGGCTCGCGCTCCCACGAGCCGCATGGTCATCCTGTGGTATTTCTCGGCGACTTCCGCCACCGAAAGCTTTTCGTCGGGCCTGAACCAGACGATCACGCCAGTGGTCATCTGGATGATCGCCATGGCCGTCAGCGCGGGATCGTCGATCGCGAAGCCGCCTCTCGCGGCGCCCTCGCGAAGGATCTGGCGCAGTTCCTTCTCGTAGGAAGAGCGCAGCCTCAGGATTGCGGTCAGCCTCGCCGGCGACAGGCTGCGCAGCTCCATGTTGGACACATGGGTGGCATGGCGCCGCTCGACGTGGAAGACGATGTGGTTCTCCACGAAGGCGGCGAGCCGCCGCGTCTGGTGATCCCCGCCCGGATCGGCGGCCTGCCAGGCCGCGATCAACGCTTCCATGTGCTCGCGCATGAGCGTGAACAGAAGGTCTTCCTTGGTCGGGAAGTACTTGTAGAGCGCCGCCGCCTGCAGCCCGATCTCGGCGGCGAGCCGGCGCATGGAGACGGCCTCGTAGCCGTGTCGGGCCATCAGCGCCACCGCCGCCTCGCGCAGTGCCGCCTCCGTCCTCTCGCCGAATGATCCTGCGGTGCGGGCCAACCCATTTCTCCTCAACACAGACAATAAAATGAATGACCGTTTCATTCAAGGGGCGCGACGGAGGCCCGGCGAGGCTTTTCGTGGCTGATGAGGAAGGAATACCGGCCGGCCCTGCCCCGCCGCTCGCTGCCTATGGCCGAACGCCGAATAACTGCAGTGCTTCCCCTTCCGGACTGAACTGCTGCAGCCAGGGCACGTCCGCCCCCGCCGAGAGCCGCGCCAGAAGGCCATCCGGCGCCTTTTCGGACAGGAATGTGGTCTCGCCGTCGCCCGGGCAGACGGCCAGGATAGTCACGCCGACGTCCGCGATGCGTCGGCGGGCTTCGTCCGGTGCGGAGATGAGGATGTTGAGGTTCGCGAGGTTGCCGGCAACGTTTCGGTGGTAGGGGCCGGCCAGCGCGCGGTGGGGGGTGTATTTGAGGATCGAGGCGCCGAGGTTGGAGATGGCCGCGACCGTCGTCGGCTCCAGCCGCGCCAGAGCTTCGTAGCTGGCCTCGTCGTAGCATGCCGATGGGACGCCGGTCGTCTTGGCGGCGGTATCGCCGGCCTTGATCGCATCGCCGGCCACGCCCCAGACCAGGGTGTTGGAGAGGAGCCAGGCGAGCGACAGCGTCAGCGCCTGCTGCGCGCCGCCGACCGTGGCGGACGAGCGGATCCGGGAAATCCAGCCGGACAGCAGGATCGCAGCCAGCGGCACGGAAAAGATCCCGCCGCGAACCTGCCACGACGCCACCGCCACGGCGCCCGCGATGAGTGCGGCGAGTGCGGCGTCGCCCCGCGAGAGTGTTCCGCGCAGGGCAAGATGCGCGGCGACGGCGAGCGCCAGCACCGGCGTGCCGAACCAGAACAGCACGCTGTCGGGTTCGTGCACGACCAGTGTAACCATCGACTGCGCCTCGGTGACCATGTCGAGCCAGTGCGAGCGCAGCAGCGGATCCATATCGGCGAAAGGATCCCCCACGCATTGCGGAAATGCGATGAGCAGGAGAGCGCCGACGGCGCCCCCGAGCGTCGCGAGCGCAGCCGCGCGTGTCGCTACGGGGCGGTCGGCCGTCCTCGTGACGGCGACCAGACCGGCACCGGCGACGATGGCGATGGCGAACTGGACGACCGAGTAGCTGTCGCATGCGACGGAGAACCAGTGGCTCGCCGGCACGGTGGCGACGAAGGCTGCGAGTGCCGCCGCCGAGAACCCGGCTCCAAAACCGGCTGCGAGACCGGCCTCGCTGCGCCCGCGCAGCAGGAAGAGTACCGCGACGACGGCTCCGCCGAGCGCCACGTAGGGCATCGTCTCGGCCCCGATGGCGAGGCTCGCGGCGGCGGCACCGCCGGCGATCAGCCCCGAGGCGTGCGTGCGTGCGATGATGCCCCAGGCCATGGCGAGCGTCAGCACGAGCTGGAAATTGTGGTGGTCGATGATGCCGGGGCTGAACACGCCGACCGCGTAGAGAGCGGTTCCGCCCGTGACCAGGGCCGGAAGCATGGCCGCCTCCCCATGCGCCAGCCGCGCGGATCTGAGCACGAGGAAGAGGGCGCTCGCGAAGAGCAGGATGGGCCACAGGATCAACGCGACCGCTTCCCCGATCGCCTGGCTGCCGCTCAGCCAGGTGCCGGCGATGACGATCGCGGCGATCGGCGCATCGACGATGCGCGACCAGTGCATGACGAAGCCGCCATCCAGGCCCATGCGGTACTGGGTGAGGTCGAACCAGCCCTGACCTGCGATCAGATCTCTGACCTGCACAATGCGCAAGAGGCTGTCATTGTCGCCGTTCGAGGAGTGGAGGAAGTCCGCGCCGGCCGCGAGCGACGCCGCCGCCATGACGGCCGCCGCCGCGCATGCTGCGGCAAGATCCGCGCGCCAAGGTGTGGCCGCGGGTGCCGAACGGACGCGATCTGCCGTGAAATCCGTCAAACTTTGCCTCCGCTCCGCCTGCGGAAACCTAGCCTTAACCCATTGAAGAAAAAGTAAAGCCCGACGCGGTATCGGTACTGGCCGGCGGACGGGATCCGATCCGGTGGCAAGAACCGTCCGAGACGGAGGACGAAAGGCGTGTCCCTGGCTGAGTTATCCGTGGCGGTCCTGCTGCCCTGCTACAACGAGGAAAAAACGATCGCGGAGGTGGTCGGCCGCTTTCGCCAGGCGCTGCCGAACGCGCGCATCCTCGTTTACGACAACAATTCGCGCGACCTGACCGCATTGCGGGCGCGCGCCGCCGGCGCGATCGTCGTGCGCGAACCGCGCCAGGGCAAGGGCAACGTGGTGCGACGGATGTTCGCCGACGTCGATGCCGACATCTACGTCATGGCCGACGGCGACGGCACCTATGCGCCCGAGGACGCGCCGCTTCTGGTCAACACGCTGATCACCGAACACGCCGACATGGTTGTCGGCACGAGGCGCGGCATCGCCAGCGACGCCGGCCGAGCAGGGCATGCTTTCGGCAACCGGCTGTTCAACTGGCTCTACAACCGGTTGTTCGGCCCCGACTTCACCGACATATTCTCCGGCTACCGCGCCTTCACGCGCCGCTTTGTGAAGAGTTTCCCGGCCGTCTCGGGAGGTTTCGAGATCGAAACGGAGATGTCCGTCCATGCTTCCCTTCTGAAGCTGCCGGTCTGCGAGGTCCCGCTCGACTATGGACGGCGGCCCGAAGGCTCGGCCTCGAAGCTCTCGACCTTCCGCGATGGCGCCAGGATACTCATGATGTTCCTGATGCTGATGAAAGAGACGGAGCCGTTCCGCTTCTTCGCCTCGATCGCGTCCGGCTTCTTCGCCGCCGGCGTCGGGCTGATGGTACCGGTGTTCATCGAGTACTTCACGACGGGGTTGGTGCTCAAGATGCCGACCTGGGTTCTCGCAATGTCGCTGGTCATGTTGTCCATGCTGATGATGGTGGCGGGCGTCGTGCTGGACTCCGTCTCGCGCGGCCGCGTCGAACACAAGCGGATGGCCTATCTCACGATCCCCGCGCTGCGGGGCGAAACCCGAAAGCTAAAGCGCCTGGATCGGGCGATGGTCGCGTAGGCATCAGGCAGGGGTCTTTGAAGTGAACAGGGAAACGACGAACCGCATCCGCTTCGTCCTTGAGGACTTGCTGCCGCCGGTCGTCAGGGATTCGGCGATCTTCCACCGCGTCGCGCGCGCCGCCTGGGGCGACCACGTCACCCGGCTCGCCTCCTTCCGCGCGCGGGCGCCCTTCCTGACTGCGCGCGAATACGAGGACCTCTACGATTACATCGACAAACACGGTAAGCGACAGAGGGCACAGATTCGCGCGGGTCAGAAGGATCTGCTGTTCCGCAACGACGGCAAGCGGTTTTCGGACGTCTCTGCGCAGGC
>CATMOC010000106.1 GCA_950071955.1 uncultured Mesorhizobium sp.
GGATTGCGAACTGTTCGACACCGAGGGTAAGCGCTACCTCGATCTCTTTGCCGGTTTCGGCGCGGGCCTTGTTGGCGACCGCCTGGTTGTACTGCGCCTGCAGGTTCTGGTAGTCGCGCTGCATCGCGTCGAGCGTCACCGTGTTGCCCGGCGTGGCCTGGATCGTGCCGACGAGGTCGGCCATCTGCTTTTCCAGCTCGGCCCGCTGGCGCTGGATCGCCGCGAGCTGGGCGTCGATATCGGCGAGCTGGATCTCGAACGGGGTCGGCGGTTCGCGCAGCGTGCCGGACGGATCGGTGACCATGCCCGCCGCCGCGGCCTCCTGCTCGGCGACGACCTTTTCCAGCGCCTCCTTGAAGTCGAAGGCGGCGAGGAAGGCTTCGGAGGAAGCGAAGAAGACCTGGCCCTCGACGACGTAGGACCGATGCTTGCCGTCGGCCGACGCGCTCGACGTGACGCGGAAGATCTGCGCCACCTTGGAAGCGAAGAAGAGGCCCGACAGGAGAACGCCCACGAGTACGCCGATCGCCAGGTTGTGGGTGGCGACGACGGTGACCACGGTTGCCAGCATAACGGTGGAGGACCGGCGCGGATGGTCCTTCAGATTGCGGATGGAGGTCCAGGAGAACGTGCCGATCGAGACCATGATCATGATCGCCACCAGCGCGGCCATGGGGATGATCGAAACCCAGTCGCCGAGGACGACGATGAGGAACAACAGGACGACGCCGGCGGCGAAGCAGGAGAGCCGCCCGCGGCCGCCCGACTTCACGTTGATGACCGACTGGCCGATCATGGCGCAGCCTGCCATGCCGCCGAGAAAGCCGGTGGCGACGTTGGCGAGCCCCTGCCCGACGCACTCGCGATTCTTGTCGCTGCCGGTATCGGTCAGTTCGTCGATGATCGACGCCGTCATCAGCGATTCGAGCAGCCCCACGACGGCGACCGCGGCCGAATAGGGCAGCACGATCATGAAGGTCTCGAGATTGAGCGGCACGTCCGGCAGCAGGAAGACGGGCAGCGTCGATGGCAGTTCGCCCATGTCCCCGACGGTACGAAGCTCGTCCATGCCGAACCATAGCGAGACGGCGGTGAGCGCCAGGATGCAGATCAGCGGCGACGGCACGGCCCTGGTGAAGCGCGGGAACAGGTAGATGATCGCGAGGCCTGCGGCCACCATGACGTAGGTGACCCACGGCACGCCGATGAGTTCGGGCAGCTGAGCCATGAAAATCAGGATCGCCAGCGCGTTGACGAAACCCGTGATTACCGAGCGCGAGACGAAGCGCATGAGATCGCCGAGCCGCAGCAGGCCGGCCCCGACCTGCAGCACGCCGGCGAGGATGGTGGCGACCAGGAGGTATTGCAGCCCGTGCTCCTTCACCAGCGTCACCATGAGGACGGCGGTCGCGGCGGTCGCCGCAGAGATCATACCGGGACGTCCGCCGGCGAAAGCTATGACCACGGCGATCGAGAACGAGGCGTAGAGGCCGATCTTGGGATCGACGCCCGCGATGATGGAAAAGGCGATGGCCTCGGGGATCAGCGCGAGCGCCACGACCAGCCCGGCGAGCAGGTCGCCGCGGACATTGCCGAACCATTCGGCACGATAGGCGGAAAGGGAGTTCATTCAAATCCGGGGAAAACGGGACCGCGGCGGCCGGCAAAGGCCTTCCAGGTGGCTATGATGCGGTCGGGTTGTCCGGCGGGTCGGCGGCCGGAAGAGCCACCCGGATTTTCACCGGGTCCGATGTTTCCTCGTTCATAAGAGGGGAGTTGCTGCACTGCAACAGGAAATCGAGGGGTGGCAGGCTACATCGGCCAGAGCATCCCGGCTCCCGTCAGAACAGCCGGCCGCCGTCCGGCACCTTGCGTTCGATGGCGGCGAGCACCACGGCGCCGTCCTCATCGGGAAAGCCGAGCGTCAGCACCTCGGACATGAACTTGCCGATCTGGCGCGGCGGAAAGTTGACGACCGCCATCACCTGACGCCCGACGAGTTCCTCCGGCGCGTAGTACTTGGTGATCTGCGCCGACGACTTCTTCACGCCGATTACGGGTCCGAAGTCGATGCGCAGCTTGATTGCGGGCTTGCGCGCCTCGGGAAACGGCTCCGCCTCGACGATCGTGCCGGCGCGGATGTCGACCTTCTCGAAATCGGCCCAGGTGATCTCGGCCGGTCTGTCAGCCGTGGTCGCCATGGCGTCAAGCGCTGCCGTGTGTTTCGAACAACACGCTCTGCAGGGCATCGCGGGCCGAGACGCCCGACCAGACGACGAACTGGAACGCCTGGAAATAGCATTCGCAGGCTTCGAGCGCCGACGACAGCAGCACCTCCACCTGCTGGCTGGTCGGCTCGGCGCCGCCTGCCAGGAGCAGCGACTGGCGAAACATGATCGCCCCTTCCTGCTCCCACAGGTCAAAATGGCCGAACAGCATCTGTTCGTTGATCAGAGCCAGCAGGCGCATGACCTCGGTCACGCGTGTCTCGGTCACCTTGATGTCGAAGGCGCAGGCGAGATGCAGCGCCTCGAAGTCCTCCATCCAGGAAAACGAGATGTGATAGTCCGTCCAGTTGCCGGCGACCGAGATGGCGATCTCGTCATCGCCCGCGCGCTCGAAAGCCCACTCGTTGGCGTGCGCGACCTGCTCGATGACATCCACCGGATGCGCCTCGCGTGTCAGGTCGATTTCCAGAAGGCTCATGAATTGCTTCCTGTTGTTGTGGGAACGCGGTCCGCGCGCTCCGCCCGGGACGCAACACGCGACGCGACTTGCAAACTCGTGGGGGAACGCGCGAGGTCTTCCAATGACCCCGGCCGGGGAACCCCCGTCCCGGCGCATGAACGAATCATGCAGTAAATTCAGTGTATTGATGACGAGTCGCAGTTCCAGCGGTTTTTTGGTTCCGGCGGTTTCGCGTGTGGATAGCCTGTGCGCCGGCTATCAACCATGCCTGCGTAAGGGATTCTGCATGAACGCCTTTTTCGCCTGCCGTCCTGTGGAAACGCGGAGGATTATTTTTTCGTCCGCGCCTTCGCCGGAGCGCTCGCGGAGGCGTTTTCGGCCGTATTGCCGCTCAGTGCGGCGAGCCTGGCTTCCATTTCGTCGAGCCGCGCGGCGAGTTTCTTGTTCTCGGCGCGCGCCTTGACCGCCATGTCCCGCATGGCTTCGAACTCCTCGCGCTGAACGATGTCCATCGAGTTCAACATGCGCTCCGCCTGGGCGCGGAAGGCACCTTCCATCTCGCGCCGCACGCCCTGCGCGGCGCCCGCGGCGTCCGTCATCAGCTTGGCGATATCATCCAGGATGCGGTTGGGTCCGTTCGTCATGACGCTGGCCTCGCTCTCAACGGATCGGCTCCGCAAGACGGGCGGAGTGTCCTTTCGAGAGAACTAGGCGGGGGTGGACCTCTTTGCAAGCATCCGACCGGCGGCGCTTGCTGGCATCTTGACCTTTGGCGCCGCCATCGACCATGGTCCGCGCGCTTTTGACAGCCGGGAACCCGACCTTGGAAACGCTCCTCCTGCCGCTCGCGGCGCTGCCCTTCCCCGAGATCGACCCGGTCCTTCTCCGGCTCGGCCCGCTGGCCATCCACTGGTACGGCATCGGCTATGTCGTGGGTATCCTCTTTGCCTGGTGGTACGCCAAGCGGCTCCTGTCGAAGCCGCAGCTGTGGGCAGACGGCCTTCCCCCGATGAAGCCGGAGGATCTCGACGATTTCGTCGTCTGGGCCGCGGCCGGCATCGTCCTGGGCGGGCGCATCGGATATGTCCTGTTCTACGATCTCGCGCGCTACATCGAGGAGCCGCTGGCGGCGCTGGCGCTCTGGGAGGGCGGCATGTCCTTCCACGGCGGCCTGCTCGGCACGATCCTGGCCATGATCCTGTTTTCGCGTTCACGCGGCATTCGCGTCTGGAGCATGTTCGATATCGTCGCCGCTGGCGTGCCCGTCGGGCTCGGCCTCGTGCGATGCGCCAATTTCATAAACTCCGAACTGTGGGGCCGGACCACGGACGTGCCCTGGGCCTTCGTCTTCCCGAACGGCGGCCCCGAACCGCGTCATCCGAGCCAGCTATATGAGGCAGCACTGGAAGGCCTCGTGCTGTTCGTCGTGCTGAGGATCCTCACCCACCGTTTCCTGAAGCTGAAGGCCCCCGGTTTCGTGGCGGGAGCCTTCGTGGCGGGCTACGGGCTCTCGCGCATCGTCGTCGAGTTCTTCCGGGTGCCCGATCCGCAGCTCGGCTATCTGCTCGGCGGATGGCTGACCATGGGCATGATTCTGTCGCTGCCGATGGTTCTTGCCGGCGCCTGGGCCATGGCGACCGCGCGGCCGGCGACTTCCCCTGCAAGATGAATGGCTTGAAAGAGAGAATAGCCGCGTTGATCGAGCAGGAAGGGCCGCTGACGATCGCCGACTACATGACTGTCTGCCTGTTCGATCCCGCGCATGGCTACTATACCACGCGCGAGCCCTTCGGCGTTGAAGGCGACTTCACCACCGCGCCGGAGATCAGCCAGATGTTCGGCGAGCTTGTCGCGATCTGGCTCTATTCGGTGTGGCAGGCAGCGGGCTCTCCCCGGCCCGTCTGCATCGCGGAGATCGGGCCGGGGCGCGGCACCCTGACGAAAGACGTGATCCGCACGCTTTCGCAGATCGACGCCGGCCTGGCGCGGGACGTCCGCTTTGCGCTGGTCGAGGCAAGCCCACGATTGACCCAGGTGCAGAAGAAGACCCTCGCCGGTTCGCCGGCGACGCTGGAGTGGTACCGTCAGGTCGGCGATCTCCCGCAGCTTCCGGTCCTGTTCGTCGGCAACGAGATCTTCGACGCGATCCCGATGCGCCAGTTCGTGCACCGCGATGGCAGATGGCGCGAGCGCTGCGTCGGACTGTCCGGCGACGGAGAGCTGGCTTTCGTGCAGGGACCGGGCGAGCCAGATCCGAGCCTCCTGCCGGCGGACGCCGGATCGGCCGAGGAGGGATCGCTGATCGAGCTGGCACCTGCCCGCAGTGCGCTGATGGACGCGGTCGCCGGACGCATCGCCAGCGACGGCGGAGCGGGGATCTTTTTCGACTACGGACACCTGCAACCGGGATACGGCGATACGCTGCAGGCGGTCCGCCGCCATGCCTTCGACGACGTGCTTGCCCGGCCCGGCGAAGCCGACCTGACGTCGCATGTCGATTTCGCCGCCCTTTCCGCCTCGGCGGGTCAGCACGGCCTTGCCGCGCACGTGGCGACCCAGGGGGATTTCCTGATCGCCATGGGCTTGCGGGAGCGCGCGGGCCTGCTCGGACGTTCGGCCGACGCCATAACCAGGGAGCGGATCGTCGGCGAAGCCCGCCGCCTCGCCGCGCCGGACGAGATGGGCGACCTTTTCAAGGTGCTGGCGGTTACGCCACACGGCCTGGTCCCGCCGGGGTTCGCGGGCCGTGATTGACTTGGCCACCCCCCTGCCCCACGATCCGCGCCGCCCAGGGAAGAAACTGCAAGGCCAACGATGCTGAATGACCAGAGACCGGAGCCGCTCCGGTCGCCAGAGCTTGCCGGACTGTCGGCCGGCGGGATCCGCCACGGCTTCTTCACGCGCGTCGGCGGCGTGTCGTCGGGCCTGTACCGGGGGCTCAACGTCGGGCTCGGTTCGAACGACGACCGCGAATCGGTGCTGGAGAACCGCTCTCGTGTCGCCAGATGGCTCGGCGTGCCGGCCGGCAATCTCTGTACCCCGCACCAGATCCATTCCGCGCGGGCGGTGGTCGCGACCGAGCCCTGGCCGGAGCGCCCGCAGGCGGACGCGGTGGTTACCGACCG
Source organism: uncultured Mesorhizobium sp. (assembly GCA_950071955.1). GTDB lineage: Bacteria > Pseudomonadota > Alphaproteobacteria > Rhizobiales > Rhizobiaceae > Aquibium > Aquibium pacificus. Next base: position 5,814 of record CATMOC010000106.1, read on the forward strand.
GCCAGGCCTCGCGCTCGGGGTGCTGGCGGCCGATTGCGGACCGATCCTCTTCGCCGACCCCGAGGCACGCGTCATCGGAGCCGCGCATGCCGGCTGGAAAGGTGCGCTGGACGGCGTGCTGGAGAGCACGATCGAGGCGATGGAACGGCTTGGCGCGCGTACGGCGCGCATCGTTGCCGTGCTCGGCCCCTCGATCAGCCAGGAGAACTACGAGGTCGGCCCCGAATTCGTCGATCGCTTCACGACGGCCGACCCGGACAACCAGCGATACTTTCTGCCTTCCACGAAACCCGGCCACGAGAAATTCGATCTCAACGGCTACACGGTCGACCGGCTGCGCCGGGCAGGGATCGGCGCCTCGCATCTCGGCGTCTGCACCTATGCCGACGAGGAGCGGTTCTTTTCCTATCGGCGGACAACGCATAGGGGAGAGCTGGACTACGGCCGGCAGATATCGGCGATCGTCCTGGAGGAAATCTGATGGCGCTTCACTTCGAACGCACCGAATTCGACGCCCGACGCGACCGCCTTGTCATCGAGATGGCCGACCGGAAGCTCGATGCCATGCTGCTCTTCGCACAGGAGAGCATGTACTGGCTGACCGGCTACGACACGTTCGGGTACTGCTTCTTCCAGTGCCTCGTCGTGAAGGCGGACGGGTCGATGGTGCTGCTCACCCGCTCGGCCGACCTGCGCCAGGCGCGCCATACGTCCACGATCGAGACGATCAATCTCTGGACGGACCGGCAGGGCGCGAACCCCACCGTCGACCTGCGCAATCTGCTGAACGAGATGGACCTGCTCGGTTGCCAGATCGGCGTCGAATACGACACGCACGGGCTGACCGCCTTCAACGGACGCCGGCTCGACGAACAGTTGCAGACCTTCGGCAAGATCATCGACGCATCGGGGATCATCCCGAGGCTGCGCCTGTTCAAGAGCCCGGCCGAGATCGCCAAGACGACCCGCGCCGCCGCGCTTGCCGACGATGCGCTCGATGCCGCGCTGCCGCTGATCAAGCAGGGCGGGGACGAAGGCAAGATCCTCGCCGCAATGCAGGGCGCCATCTTCGAAGGCGGCGGCGACTATCCCGCTAACGAGTTCATCATCGGATCGGGCGCGGATGCGCTGCTGTGCCGCTACAAGGCCGGCCGGCGCAAGTTGAACAAGAACGACCAGCTTACCCTGGAATGGGCCGGGGCGTTCCATCACTACCATGCCGCCATGATGCAGACGATCGTGATGGGAAAGGTGTCGCGACGCCACCAGGAACTCTACGAGGCCGCGCGCGACGCGCTCATGGCCGTCGAGACGGCGATGGTTCCGGGAAAGACCTTCGGCGACGTCTTCGATGCCCACTCGCGCGTGATGGAGAGCCATGGTCTGACGCGCCATCGGCTGAACGCGTGCGGCTATTCGCTGGGCGCACGCTATTCGCCGTCCTGGATGGACACGCCGATGTTTTATGCCGGAAACGCCGAGCCGATCGCTCCGGACATGACGCTGTTTGCCCACATGATCATCATGGATTCCGACACCGAGACGGCGATGACGCTCGGGCGGACCTATCTCACCACCGACGCCGAGGCGAAGCGGCTTTCGCGTCATGATCTGGACTTGATAGTGCGTTGAAAGGATAAGTCGGTTAAGCTTGTTACCGGGGTTTTCGGAGGAGCAGGGAGATGCGCATGAGGACGCTCGCCGCGGCTTCTCTCCTGGCATCGCTCGCGCTTTCGGCCTGCAAGACCTCCGAGGCGCTCGATCCGGCAGCAATCCAGGCGAAGAACGAATCGGCCGTGCAGGAAGATGTCCCAGGCACGACCGCGGACGCGCTCCTGCCTACCCCGGCGGCACTTCCGCCCGCCGGTCCCGTGCGCGAAGGCGTGCGCCTGCAGTTCGCCCCGGTGGTCGGTGCGACCGTGGACACGGCGACACCGCTGGCAAGGCGGCTTTCCGCCCGGGCGGCGGAACGGGGACTGGTCATCGTCGGCAAGGAAGCGGTACCCGCCAGCCATCTGTTGAAGGGCTATTTCTCCGCGATCGCCGAGGACAAGGAGACGATCGTCATCTTCGTCTGGGACGTGATCGGTCCCGACGGAAACCGTCTCCACCGCATCCAGGGGCAGGAACGCGTCGCGGCATCGGCGGAAAACGCCTGGACGATCGTCCCACCGCAAACCATGGAAACGATCGCCGACAGGACGATCGACGAGCTTTCGCGCTGGCTCGAAACGCATCCCGGATGATCATCGTAGCGGAAACGCTTTCTTTGGATTAGCCGACGAATCCGGCGGCCGGCGCTTGCAATGGCGGATTCCGACGCTAAAAGCCACACGAACCGAGCTTGGCGTTCGCCGGGGAAACTTCATGAAGCTATTTGCGGGCAACTCCAACCGGGTGCTGGCCGAAGCCGTCGCCCGGTACCTGAACGTTCCCCTGGGACGGGCGAGCGTCAGGCGGTTCGCCGATCAGGAAATATTCGTCGAGATCCAGGAAAACGTGCGCGGCGAGGACGTATTCGTCCTCCAGTCAACCTCCTATCCGGCCAACGATCACCTGATGGAACTGCTCATCATGATCGATGCCTTCCGCCGGCCCTCCGCGCGGCGCATCACCGCCTTTATGCCCTATTTCGGCTATGCGCGGCAGGACCGCCGCGCGTCCGGCCGCACGCCGATCTCCGCCAAGCTGGTGGCGAACATGATCACCGGCGCAGGTGCCGACCGGGTGCTCACGCTCGATCTCCATGCCGGACAGATCCAGGGCTTCTTCGATATCCCGACCGACAACCTCTTCGCGGTCCCCGTCCTCGCGCGCGACGTCAAGGCGCACTACCAGTTGGCGAACGTCATGGTCGTGTCGCCCGACGTCGGCGGCGTGGTGCGCGCGCGCGCGCTCGCCAAGCGCATCGACGCTCCCCTCGCCATCGTCGACAAGCGGCGCGAACGACCGGGCGAATCCGAAGTGATGAATGTCATCGGCGACGTGCACGGCAAGGATTGCCTGCTGATCGACGACATCGTGGATTCGGGCGGAACGCTCTGCAACGCCGCCGACGCGCTGCTCGCGAACGGCGCCACCAGCGTCACAGCCTACATCACCCACGGCGTGCTGTCGGGCGGCGCGGTGGCCCGCATCACCGGTTCCAAGCTCAAGGAACTGGTGACCACCGATTCGATCCAGCCGACCTCCGCGGTCGAGGCCGCTCACAACATCCGCGTCGTTTCCATCGCGGATCTCATCGGCGAGGCGATCTCTCGCACGGCGACGGAAGAATCCGTATCGAGCCTCTTCGACTGACCAGCTTTCGGCAGCGGCGACGGGCGCCGATTCCGGCCTTTCCGGTTTGTTAACCTAGGCTCTGGTCATCTTTCTTAACCCCATGCCGCTTAAGCTACGTCATGGCGCAAGGGGTTATGGAAAACACCGCCGGTCGACCGCGATCCGGCTTCGGGAGGAGCCGATCCACAACTGGCTTCTTGTGGCGCATCCATGAGTGGATATCCGCTGCTCCGGGCAACGATGTGCCGGAGGTTCGCGAGCGACTGATCCGCAGCGTGTTCGAACGCAGGGCGGTCGTGGTCTTCGGCGCGGTAACCTCTACCGTATCCGCCATCACGGCCGCGATCC
>CATMOC010000107.1 GCA_950071955.1 uncultured Mesorhizobium sp.
ACTGGAGAGGGGGCGGCGTCCGCGGAAATGACTTGCGCGCAGGCATTGGGCAGGGAGGAAACGCGAAGGCGGCGGCCGAAGCCCCACGCGAGGAAAACAGGGTCCACTCCGTTCACCGATGCGTCGTTAATCACTATTAAGACTACATACTTAGTAGTGATTAAGCGCGAAATGATTTTCTAAAGATGCGCTTCTTGTCGGAATTTCTTACTATTTTGCGTGGGTTAGGGACGAAGTGCCAGCAATTTCCTTGCTGATGCCATCCTTGAGCGTCGTCGCGTCGAGAACGGCGCGGGTCGCCTCGGCGACGCGGCTGAAGACCCGGCGGATTTCGCATTCGGACTCCTCGACGCAATCCTCGCAGCGCCGATACGCAGTCCGGCTGAGACAGGGGAGGGGCGCGATCGGGCCTTCGATCGTGCGCAGGATCTCGCCGAAGGTAATCCGGTCCGGCCGCCTCAGGAGCAGATAGCCGCCGGCCTTGCCACGCCTGCTTTCAACCAGTCCGTTGCGCTTGAGGTCGAGCAGGATCTGTTCGAGGAATTTCTTCGGGATGCGCTCGGCCGTCGCGATTTCGGCGATCGACATGACCTCGCCGCGCTCCTCGGCGTGCGTCAGCGCGATCATTGCCCGGAGGGCGTACTTGGCCTTCTGCGAAATCATCCCGTCCTGCGCCCTTCCGACCGCATCGTACCCGATGGCATCGATTCGCCGAAAGGGAAAGGGCAGAGGGCCTCCAGGCGCGCGTATGACGCAGATCAGGGAACTTCGCGTGCGACTTCTTGCCGGTTGCACCGGCTGATGAATCAAAAGGGCGGCATCGCTGCCGCCCTCCTGGTCGTTTCGCGTCCCGTTTGTCGGACAGCGGCGCGCGTGTGGGCGGTTAGCTACCTGCCTTCTTCACCGTGTCCTTGGCGTCGCCATAGGTCTTCTGGGCCTTGCCGGCGACTTTCTCGCCCTTGCCTTCGGCTTCGGTTTTCGACGAACCGGCGGCCTTGCCGGCAGCTTCCTTGACGGCACCCTTGGCTTCGTGGGCGGCGCCCTTCACCTGATCCTTGTTCATCTTGGTATCTCCTGATGTTCACAAGCAGAGGAAAACGCTGGGGTAAGGTGGAGGGTTGCCGTCGAATAAAAAGAAAAGGGCGGCCCTCGCGAGCCGCCCTCGATGCAGAGGCAGGATGCCTGGTTCCCAGGCCGAGCCCAGGGAGGGGCTTAGAAGTCCATGCCGCCCATGCCGCCCATGCCGCCGCCCATGCCGCCCGGCATGCCGCCGCCGGCGCTCTCCTTCTTGGGAGCTTCGGCGATCATGGCTTCGGTGGTGACGAGCAGGCCGGCGACCGAGGCCGCATCCTGGAGAGCGGTGCGCACGACCTTGACCGGATCGACGATGCCCATGGCGATCATGTCGCCATACTCGCCGGTCTGGGCATTGTAGCCGTAGGTCGCGCTGGAGTTCTCGAGGATCTTGCCGGCGACGATGGACGCTTCGGCGCCCGCGTTCGAGGCGATCTGCCGAGCCGGCGACTGCAGGGCGCGACGCACGATGGCGATGCCCGCCTTCTGGTCGGCGTTGGCGCCTTCGCCCTTGATCGCGAGCGAGGCACGCAGGAGCGCCACGCCGCCGCCGGGAACGATACCCTCTTCCACAGCCGCACGGGTCGCGTTGAGGGCGTCGTCGACGCGGTCCTTCTTCTCCTTGACCTCGACCTCGGTCGAGCCGCCGACGCGGATCACCGCGACGCCGCCTGCGAGCTTGGCGAGACGCTCCTGGAGCTTCTCACGGTCGTAGTCCGAGGTGGTCTCGTCGATCTGCTGCTTGATCTGAGCGACGCGGCCCTGGATCTCTTCCTTCTTGCCGGCGCCGTCGACGATGGTGGTGTTCTCCTTGGAGATCGACACCTTCTTGGCGCGACCGAGCATGTCGAGGCCGACGTTCTCGAGCTTGATGCCGAGATCTTCCGAGATCACCTGGCCGCCGGTGAGGATCGCGATGTCCTCGAGCATGGCCTTGCGGCGATCGCCGAAGCCCGGAGCCTTGACGGCGGCGATCTTGAGGCCGCCGCGCAGCTTGTTGACGACGAGCGTGGCGAGCGCCTCGCCCTCGACGTCCTCGGAGATGATCAGCAGCGGCTTGGAGGTCTGGACGACCGCTTCCAGAACCGGCAGCATCGCCTGGAGGTTGGAGAGCTTCTTCTCGTGCAGGAGGATGTAGGCGTCCTCGAGCTCGGCGACCATCTTGTCAGGGTTGGTGACGAAGTACGGCGACAGGTAGCCGCGGTCGAACTGCATGCCCTCGACGACCTCGAGTTCGGTCTCGGCGGTCTTGGCTTCCTCGACGGTGATGACACCCTCGTTGCCGACCTTCTGCATGGCCTCGGCGATCATCTCGCCGATCTCGGTCTCGCCGTTGGCGGAGATCGTGCCGACCTGGGCGACTTCCGAGGAGGTGTTGATCTTCTTGGCGCTCTGCACGAGGCTCGCCACCGCTTCGGCGACGGCGAGGTCGATGCCGCGCTTCAGGTCCATCGGATTCATGCCGGCGGCAACGGCCTTGTGGCCTTCCTGGACGATCGACTGCGCCAGCACGGTCGCGGTCGTGGTGCCGTCACCGGCGATGTCGTTGGTCTTGGAGGCCACTTCGCGCACCATCTGGGCGCCCATGTTCTCGAACTTGTCCTCGAGCTCGATCTCCTTGGCGACGGTAACGCCGTCCTTGGTGATGCGCGGAGCGCCGAAGCTCTTGTCGAGAACAACGTTGCGGCCCTTGGGGCCGAGCGTGACCTTCACCGCGTCGGCGAGGATGTTGACGCCGCGCAGCATGCGCTCGCGGGCGTCGCGGGAGAATTTTACGTCTTTGGCAGCCATGTCTTAGCTCCTGGATACTGGACCCGAAGGGCCCAAAAGTTCAGTGGATGAGTTGGCGGAAACCGAAATCAGGCGATCACGCCCATGATGTCGGATTCCTTCATGATCAGAAGGTCTTCGCCGTTCAGCTTCACCTCGGTGCCGGACCACTTGCCGAACAGCACGCGATCGCCTGCCTTCACATCGAGGGGAACGAGCTTGCCGCTCTCGTCGCGGGCACCCGAGCCGACGGCGATGATCTCGCCTTCCTGCGGCTTTTCCTTGGCGGTGTCCGGGATGATGATCCCGCCCTTGGTCTTCTCTTCGGATTCGACGCGCTTGACGACCACGCGGTCGTGAAGCGGGCGGAAATTGGTTTGTGCCATATGAATATCCTCGATACGGATGTTGAAGAGTTTCCTCCGTCCGGCAGTGCCGGGCGCTGTTAGCACTCTCGATGAAGAGTGCTAACCTGCGGCGGTGACATATTCTCGAGGTCGGAAGATGTCAAGCGCTGGCTAGGTCCGAGGGGCTCTCCACGCGCTCGTTCGCGCCGTGGGCAGCCGCTTCGTCGCGCACATGGCGATGAAGCGCCGGATGGTCAACCCACGATGCGCAGATTCGAGAGCTCGTCGGCTATTTCCTTGAACTTCTCGGCGAGGTTGGCGCCGGTAGCGTTCCAGAACAGCTTGGCAGGCTTCGTCGGATCGGCGGAATTCTTGCGGAACCGGGAATCGGAAGAGCAGGCGCGAAGACCGTCGATCTGCGCATTTTCGGTCGCATCGGTCTCGCTGAGGTCGAGCGCGACGGTGAGGACCAGGATGCCGGCGGCCTTGGCATTGCCGCAGAGTGTCTGAAGCTGCTCGTTGAGAGCTTTCGTATAGTTCGAATTCGAGTAGTCGAAATCGCCGACCGCGCTGCTCGTGCCCATGAAGAGTCGGGTCTCTGAGCCGCCGTCATAGGCTTGGCCGGTATAGCCATAGGAGGAATAGATTGACTTGTTGTCGGCATGATCCGAATAGCCGAGCGAACCGGGCGTGTAGTAGGTGTTGGCGCCGTCCGTCAGCAGGATGACGATCTTGTCGTTGCCCTTCTCGATCTCCGGCCGCCCCTGGGTGAAGGGTTCTCCGCCCGACACGGTCCGCCAGCCCCAGGCCAGGCCCTCGGGCACGTTCGTGCCGCCGCTGGGGGCCATCGCGTCGATCGCGGTCTTGATTGCGGTCAGTCCGTCGGCCGTCGACACGTCGGTCAGTGGTGTGATCGGATTTGTCGTACAGGAGTAGTTCGGGCCGGTTCCCTGCGGCGAGGTCGTGCCGTACGGGCGCACCTCGAAAAATTTCGGCATGTTCCTCTGGCGGATAGAGGCCGAACTCGCCTCGGTGCCGTCGTTCCACCAGTTGTTTGGCGCGGAGTAGTTGTCGGGGCTGGAATCGGCGTCGGTCGCCCACCGGTCGCCGGCTTCGTCAGGCGCGAACATCGGCACGAAGAGGGTGGCGGTATCGCCCGTCCACACGCCTGTCGCTCCCGCAGAGACGGCCGGCGGCGTGTCGTCGATATTATAGGGATACGGACGCGCCTCGACGCATCCCTGCCAACTCGCGTAGGGACCGAGCGTCTCCTCGTAATAGCCGGTCTCGCGCCAGTAGCCTTCGCGGCAGGTGCCGTTCGAGCGGTAGCGCGTGCAGACATATTCAGAGCCCGTTACGACCCATTCGCGGGTGTCGACCTTCTTCATGTCCTTGTAGAGGGAAAATCGCGAGAGGATCTCGTTCTCCTCGACGCCCCAGTCACTTCCCTTCTTGAACCACACGCCGGCGACCTTCTCGGCACGCCGGTTGCCGGAACTCATCGTCGACCAGTCGAAGTTCTCGTGGTGGACCGGAGACACGCCTTCGCCATCCATCCATGCGGCGCCGGCATTGCCGGGCCCGACGTTTACCGATGCCGCAAAGGGAACGAGCGAGAACTGGACGGGCCTGTCGACCTGCTTGATCAGCGCCGCCTGCTGGACCAGCGTGTCGACCAGTTGCTTGGCGGCAGCCTTGAGAAGGTCGATGCGCTTCTGGCCCGAGCCCGATCCGAGGTTCGACATCGATCCCGAATTGTCGAGCGCCAGAGCGACCTCAAGCGTGTTCTTCAGCCTGAGTTCGTTGCCGGCGCTGAAGGCGACCGGCTCGTTGTCGGGTGTCCCGGTGAGCAGGTACCGGAACGACGGCAGGAAATAGGGCCTGTAGTCGAGCGTGGCGGAAAGCTTGAGCGTGCCGCCGCCGCTGGTGTTGGTGGGCAACTGGACGGAAAGCACCGTGTCTGCCGCGTTCACCGGCCCCAGGTTGGCCTCGAAGAAATCCTTGGCATAGGCACGGATCTCGGATTCAGTCGCGCCCTCCACGATCCGTCTTGCCGTCGCGATGCCAGCCGCGTCCAGCGCATTCAGCATTGCCTGCTTCTGACGGATCATGTCGGAATAGTCGACCGCCAGCGAGACGCCGCCGAGGATCGGCAGCATGGCGAGCGCAAAGCCGATCGAGTAGTTGCCCTTGCGGTCCGCGACGAGACGGCCGGCCGAGCCCGCCGCCCCCGAAAAGCGGCGGGACAATGCTCTCGCTATCCGGCTCAGCGCCCGACGCAGCATGTCAGCCCACGATGCGCAGGTTCGAAAGCTCGTCGGCGATGGACTTGAAGGTGCTTTCAAGCTCGCCGCCCGTGGTGTTCCAGAACAGCTTCTCGGCGTTTCCGTTTGCATCCTTGCGGAAGCGGGAGTTCGAGGAGCAGGCCTTCAGCGCATCGATCTGGCCCTTCTCGTCGGTCTTCGACGTTGAGAGATCGAGCGATACCGTCATGACGATCAGACCGGCAGACTTCGCCTTTTCGCACATCTGGTTCATCTGCTGCGTCATGGCAGTGGTGTAGTTGCCGTTGGAGTAGTCAGTCTTGCTGACGGACGTGCCCATGAACATACGGGTATAAGACTCGCCGGGCTGATTTTTCGCGGTATAGCCGTAGGCCGAGTAGGTCGACTTGTTGCCGGACGCATCGGCGTAGCCGAGCGACGAGGGCGTGTAATAGGTGTTGGCGCCGTCGGTCAGCACGATCAGCACCTTGTCGTTGCCCTTCTCGGACTCGGCTCTGCCCTCGGTAAAGGGGGCCCCGTGCGAAACGGTCTTCCAGCCCCAGGCGATGCCTTCCGGAACGTTGGTGGCGCCGAGCGGGGCCATGGCGTCGATGGCGTCCTCGATCGCTTTCTTGCCCGTCGACGTCGTCACGTCGGTCAGCGGCGTGATCGGCTTGGTGGTGCACGACGAGTTCGGTCCCTGGCCACTGCCCGACGCCGACGTGCCCTGTCCGGCCGGTTCGAAGTACTTGGGCATGTATTTCTGCCGCTTGATGGCGGTGTCGTTCAGGTTGTCGGTCCACCAGTTGTTCGACGCATAGCCACCCGAAGTCTGGTCCGTCTCGTCCGGCGCGAACATCGGAACGTAGAGCGTGGCCGGAGTGCCGGACGTTGGAGCGGTATCGTCGAGGTTGTAGGGGTAGGGTCGCACCTCGACGCAACCCTGCCAGCTTGCATAGGAGCTGTAGACCGGCACGTTCTCGTACTTGTCTTTCCAGCCGTACTCCCTGCAGCCACCCCACCAATAGTAGCTCACGCAGGCCCATTCGCTACCGGTCTTCACGTTCTGGGTCCCGGTTATCCGCTTGAGGTCGTTGAACATCGTGAAGCGTGTGACTTTCTGGCCTTCCTCCGAGCCCCAGCCGGAACCGTTCTTGTAGTAGACGCCGCCGGTCAGCTGGACCTTCTTGTCGGACGGCATGGTCGTCCAGTCGAAGTTCTCGTGGTGGATAGGGGAGCGACCGTCGGTGTCCATCCATGACGCGCTGGCATATTGCGAGCCGACGTTCACGGAGGCGGCGAACGGGACCAGGGAGAACCGGACCGGCTTGTCGACCTGTTTGATCTGTGCCGCCTGCCCGGCGAGCGTGGTCACCAGCTGCTTGGAGGCATCCTTGAGAAGGTCGATGCGCTTCTTGCCCGAGCCGGAGCCGTTGTAATCCATGGAACCCGAGTTATCGAGCACGAGCGCTACTTCGAGGGTGTTCTTCAGGCGGATTTTTGTCTCGGCTTCGAACTTGAGCGTTTGCTCGGTCGCGCCGATCAGATCCGCGAAGGCGCTGAGGAAGTAGGGCTTGTAGGTCTGGGAAGCCTTCAGCGTCAGCACGCCGCCACCGCTCTCCGATGTCGGGAGGATCAGCTCGAACTTCACCCCGCTCGTGTCGATGTCGTTCATGTTCGCGGAAAAGAAGTCCTTTGCATAGGCCAGCGTGGCGGATTCCGTATTGCCCTGTACGTAGTGGCGCGCCGCGGCTATGCCGGCGGCGTCCAACGCGTTCAGAGTCGATGCGCGCTGTCGGCTGATCTCTGTGTAGTCCACGGCCAGCGCCAATCCGCCCAGAATTGGCACGATCGCGATCGCCGTGGCGATGGCATAGTCGCCGCGGCTGTCCTTCCAGAATCTGCGAAACATTCGGCTGCACCCCTGCCTACTGAGACGTCGCCGAGAACGATGACACAGGAGCGCTACGATACCGTTCGCACAAACCCTCGAAACTGCCACGCCGGATTGGGTATTTGTTAACGAATCCAGGGGGGGAGTGGTGTCAGGCGACCCGTCCGGCCGTCGCTTCCGCAGAGCGCAGACGCTTAGGCTCGGAGAACCGGTTTCCGATCATCAGGTCGATCCCGAGGTCGAGGATGTTGACCGCATCCTCGTCCGTCATGATGCCTGTCGCGATGACATCGATCCCGCTTTCGGCCGCGGCCGTCGCGATCTCGCGGCCCGGTACCTGCTTGCGCCGGGATTTCTCGCGGTCGAGGAGACGGTTCGCGTCGAGCTTGAGGAAAACCACTCCGAGATCGCGCAGATCGGAAATGCTGCCTGCGGGTCCGTCCCATCCTTCCGCGGCGAACGATATTCCGGTCTGCAGGAGACCGGACAGTCGTTCACGCTGGGTCGGCGTGGGCTCGCGCAGCAGTGGCGATCCCAGGGACAGGACGATCGACTTCGACAGGGCAGGATGTCCGGAGATCAGAAGCGTGACCGCCTCGCAGGCGGACTCCTCATCCAGCAGCGCCTCCGAGATGGGGCAGTGAAGGGGCATGCTACCGCTTCGGGGACCAAGGCGCCGCCGTGCGGTTTCGGCCGCGCGCGTCACGAGGAGGCGCTCGAAGGCCGCCCGATCCACCCGGCTTGCGCTCGGAGACAGGCGGTAAATGTCCTCGGTGGCTCCCGCGGCGGTTTCCAGATGGGCGAAGGTATCGAAGCCGACCGCTTCGTTGCGGCCGATCGATACGATGGGCTGGAGACTGAGTTCGAGCACTCCGGAAGAAACCGCTGCGGCAAGCGCATCTTCCGCCTGCCCGCCGTCACGCGCCGAAGCCGCCGTCTTCCTGCCTTGCGATTTCGCGGCAGAGGGATGCGGAATGACGTTTTTTGCCGCTTCGGCAGGCTCGGAAGGCGTCTCGCGGTTGTCGGAGAAGCGCGCAAGCTCCTCGCCGACCCAGTTCTCGATGTCCTCCACGGCCCTCGTGCCGGCATCCGCCTGGGCCGCGAGCCTCGACAGCGTGATCTCGATCGAACGGGAGAAGCGGGTGAACTCGGCCGCCTGCCGCTGCGACCGCAGCAGTGCCAAGCCGGCCAGGGCCAGCGCGCCGGCCGACAGCAGGCCGACGACGATCAGAACCGCTGTCTGCGACGGATAGATCGCGGCGGTCGCTTCGGGCGTCACCGCCCGCGCGCCATAGACGCATGCGCCGAGAATAGCGGCGGCAAATGCCGCACGAGCCAATCGCATCCCAAGTCCCCGGTCGGCGTGGGTGCCTCCGTCCCGGGAGGCCGCCGTTAAAACCATCCGCTGCCCTTGTGGCATTGTGCCGGACAGCTGTTAAGCGAAACATAATGACAGGGTGAACGGGTTCGGTTAATCCCCGGTCCGGAAACGAGTTTTGCGGCGTGTCCAGCAGGAGTCCCGATGCCCGAATTGCCGCGAATGACAGGTTCGCTCGACGAGATCGCCGGCGGATACAGCGTCCTTCTGTGCGACGTGTGGGGCGTGGTGCACAATGGCGAGCGCGCCTTCACGGAGGCGTCCGCCGCACTGGCGCGGGCGCGCGAGAACGGCAAGGCGGTCATCCTTATCACCAATGCGCCGCGACCGCACCCGGACGTCGAGGCGCAACTGCGCGCGCTCGGCGTGCCGTCGGACGCCTATGACCGCGTCGTTACCTCCGGCGACGTGACCCGCGACCTGATCGCGGACGGTCCGCGCATGGTCTTCCATATCGGACCAGATCGCGACCTTTCGATCTATGACGGGCTCGACATCGAACTCTGCGAGGAACCCGAGGCCTCCGTGGTGGTGTGCACGGGGCTCTTCGACGACGAGACCGAGACTCCGGAAGACTATTCGGACTTGCTGCGCAGGCTGCGGGCAAGGAACCTTCCGTTCATATGCGCCAATCCCGACATTGTGGTGGAACGCGGTGATCGCCTGATCTGGTGCGCCGGGGCGCTGGCGCGCGATTTCGGCCAACTCGGCGGGC
>CATMOC010000108.1 GCA_950071955.1 uncultured Mesorhizobium sp.
AGACGAATCCCGCCACTTCTGCCCGTGAAACGCGCTACAGTTCTCCCCGGACGATCGCCGCGCCGTCGGCCATGGCTTTCATCTTGCCGAAGGCGACTTCGCGCGGCAGGTATTTGAGACCGCAGTCTGGCGCGATCACCACGCGCGCGGCATCGACGTGCGGCAGTGCACGGCGGATGCGCTCGGCGACCTTTTCCGGAGTCTCGATCTCGTTTGTGGACAGGTCCAGCACGCCGAGGATGATCTTCTTGTCGGGAAGCGTCTCCAGAACCGAGGTGTCGAGGTTCGACTGCGCCGTCTCGATCGACACCGCCTTGCAGGAGCACCCCGAAAGCTCCGGCAGGAAGGAATAGCCTTCCGGACGCGCATGGATGATCGCGGCGTAGCCGAAGCAGATGTGCACGGCGGTCTCGCCCTCGATGCCTTCGAGCGCCCGGTTCAGGGCATCGAGACCGTACTTCCTGGCCGGCTCCGGCCGGGCCTGCATGTAGGGCTCGTCGATCTGCACGATGTCGGCGCCAGCCGCGAAGAGGTCGCGGATCTCTTCGTTGACGGCAGCGGCATAGTCCATCGCCATCTCGGCCGGGTCGGAATAGAAGTCGTTCTGCGCCTGCTGCGACATTGTGAAGGGGCCGGGCACGGTGATCTTGATCGTGCGGTCGGTGTTGGCCCTGAGGAACTTCACGTCCTCGACCTCGACCGCGTGCATGCGCCTGATCTTGCCGACGACCCGCGGAACCGGGTTTGGATGACCCGAGCGGTCGAGCGCCGAACCAGGGTTGTCGATGTCCACACCCTCGAGCGCGGTGGCGAAGCGGTTGGAATAGCTCTCGCGGCGCATTTCGCCGTCGGTGATGATGTCGAGACCGGCCATTTCCTGGTCGCGGATGGCCAGGCGGGTGGCGTCGTTCTGCGCCTCTTCCAGATGTTCCGGCGCGACTCGCCAGAGTTCCTTCGCCCGGACCCGGGGCGGGAACCGACCCGCAAGCTTCGCGCGATCGATCAGCCATTCGGGCTGGGCGTATGAACCGACGAGAGAGGTCGGCAAAAGCGGCAGTGCGTTGGGCAAGTACATGTCCTCCAGTCAAAGAATCCGGCGGCGCCCCCCGCGCCGCCGGCCGAGTCTACGCGCGGAAGAGATGCTTCGCTACGCCCGCAGCCTCGAAAATGTGGTCTCGGTTCGCCTAGAGCACGCTCTTCAGCTTCCCGCGCGGTTCAGGTCTCCACGGACGGATAGTCCCGACCGTTCCAGTGCTGAAGGCGCTGGGCGAAATGTCGCTGGAACGCCAGCGGCCCGTTCTCCTTCATGTACGGCTCGTCGTAGATGCCGATGAACAGCGTGAGATTGAGGAAGAAGTGCGCTCCCATCTCGAACAGCGCGACGAAATCGTGCTCCTCCAGTGCCTTGCGTTCCGCATCGGTAAAGCCGTGAACGGTGGACGCTTCCACGTCGTTCAGGCGGGGTCCGATCGACTGCTCCCAGGTGGCGACGAAATTCTTCGGATCCTCGGCATAGCGCTTGAGGAATTCCGGGTTGCGATCGACCTGGAAGAGGAACTTGTTGACGTAGTATTTGCTCATGCCGTGAGCTCCAGGGGCTGCTTCTTCGGATACCAGGTGATGTAGGCTTCCATCGTGTGGAACAGGTCCAGATTGTCGACGTAGTCGGCCTTCTCCGGTCCGGCGATGCCCAGCATCAGGATGAAGTTGAGGAAGCCGTGGGTGGCGTTGCCGCTCTTGGACATGCTCTCGTGGGTGACGTTGGCCAGTATGGCATCCACGTCGCCGGCGCGCAGCCATTCGATCGCCTGCCGGTCGAAGACGGGATCCGGCCCAGTCTCCATGAACTGCCGCGGCCCACCGAGTTCCAGGGACAGATGTCCCGTGCCGATCGCCGCGACCCGCTTGTCGGAAGGATAATCGTCGATCGCCTTCCGGATGGCGCGGCCGAGATTGTAGAAGCGGCGTGGGCTCGGAAGCGGTGGGGGGAAGATGTTGGTGTAGATCGGCACGACCGGCAGGTCGTTGTCCGGCCGCACGGTGATGATCGGACAGATGATCGAATGGTCGATCTTCAGTTCGTTTGAGAAAGCGAGGTCGAATCCCTGGTCGAGGAGGCTCTGATGTATGAAGCGCGACATCGCCATGTCGCCTTCGAGAACGTATTTCGGAATGCCGAACTCGCGCTCCTCGTTCCAGAAGGTCGCATCGTACCTGTCGGCCTTGCCGATCAGGAACTGCGGGCAGTTGTCGAGGAAGATCTGGTGGAAATGGTCGGAGCCGACCATCACCAGGATGTCCGGCCGGGTCCGGGCGAGCGTCTCGCGATAGGACTCGACCTTGCGCTTCCATTCCGGCGCCTGCGGCATTTGCTGCTCGGGCGGCATGGTGGTCGCCTTGAGATAGAAGGGGTGATGGGTCGAAGCCAGAGTTGCAACAAGTTCAGCCAAAACGGTATCCTTCGTCTTCTTTCCTCGCTCCGAATTCCGGAGTCTCACGTCGCCACATCTTGGCCTGCCGTCCGACCTGCGGCACGGCCGCGCCTCGTCTGGCAGACGCTGCTTCCATGTCGATCAGTCCCCCATGACGGACAAGAGGATCGGATAGCGCTGGATCATATGGCCGATGCGCGAAGCGATGGTCCGCAGCATCGGAAGGCGTTCGGCCACGAGCAGCTCCGGTGTCACCATCCCGGTGTAGCCCGAACTGTTGAGTGCGGCGACGGTGCGCCCGTCTGGCCCGCGGATCGGCACGGCAAGCGCGGTGATGCCGTAGTCGAGCTGATCGACCGTCGTGGCGTAGCCCGCATCGCGCACGGCTAGGATCTCGCGGTGGAGTTCAGCCGGATCGGTGATCGTCCGGGAGGTCAGTTCCTGCGGGCGCACCCGGTCGAAATAGGCTTCGAACGCGGCATTCGGCAGTCCGGCGAGCAGCACCCGCCCAAGAGAGGTCGCATAGGCCGGGTAGCGCGCGCCGATCACCGCCGCGGCGCGCCGCGCGCGCTGCACCGAATTGTGCGCGATGTAGATAACGTCCTCGCCTTCCAGCGTCGCGACGGACGACGCGTCGCCGAACTGCCGCACGATGTCGCGCAGGTCGGGCTGCAAGACCTCGTCGATGCGCGACGCGAAGTAGAAAGTCGATCCGAGTGTCATCACCTTCGGGCGAAGGTGGAACCGGCGGTTGTTCTGGCCGACGTAGCCAAGTGCCTGTAGCGTGATCAGGGAGCGCCGCGCCGCCGCGGGCGAGAGGCCGACGCGCCTCGCCACTTCGCTCAACGTCATCTCGGGATGAGCGGCATCGAAGCTTTCGAGGATGGCTATCCCCTTTGCGAGGGCCTCGACGAACTCCGCCGGGCGTTCCGCGCCGGCGGTGCGGTCTTCGGCAGTCGCCATGACGATGTCGCTTTGGCCCGTCATCGGCGCGCCGAGCGAACAATCGACCAGGGAAGCGTCGGGCAGACTGCGACGGGACCCTCAATGTCTGAACAGCGCATCATGCACTCCTCCCGATCGGGACCTAGCCTCACGTTTCACCTTGACGCTACGGTAAATCGCCTCTAGCTTTCCGGCAAGAGAAAAATATTTCGCTATGCGAAAACAATCGAGAGCCTGATGCGGATAGGAAAACAGGACGGCGCCTTCACGGCCATCGCGACCTCCGACGCGCATTCCATCACCGTGCGTGGGCATGATCTGTGTGCCGACCTGATCGGCAAGACTGACTTCACCGACTATTTCTGGCTGCTGGTCATCGGCGAACGGCCGACTGAAACGCAGCGCGCCGTCACCAATGCCTGCCTGGTCGCGATCGCCGAGCACGGGCTGGTTCCGAGCGTCCAGGCGTCGCGTATGACGCTCGCCGCCGCACCCGAGGCCTGGCAGGGCGCCATGGCGGCGGGCCTGC
Organism: uncultured Mesorhizobium sp.; assembly: GCA_950071955.1. Taxonomy (GTDB): domain Bacteria; phylum Pseudomonadota; class Alphaproteobacteria; order Rhizobiales; family Rhizobiaceae; genus Aquibium; species Aquibium pacificus. The sequence goes on from CATMOC010000108.1 coordinate 3,907, forward strand.
TCGGCATGGGAAGCGTGGTGGCGGGAAGTTCCGAAATCGCCGGCCGCTACATCGTCGAGGTGCTGGAGGACAGCCGCAAGTCCGGCTCCGACCTGAAGGCTGCCGCGCGCAAGAGCCTGGAGGGACTGAAGGCGTCGCGTGCGAAAGTGCCGGGGCTCGGGCATCCGCAGCACAACACCGGCGATCCGCGCGCCAACGTGCTCCTCGCCTTCGCCGACGAGCGTGGCGTCTCGGGCGACCACGTCGCCTGCCTGCGTGCCATCGCCGGGGAAGCGCCCGGGATCATGAACCGGCCGCTGCCCATCAATGTTTCGGGCGCCATTCCGGCCCTGATGCTCGATGCTGGCTGGCCGATCGAGGCGATGAAGGGCATCCCGCTTCTGGCCCGAGCGGCGGGGCTCGTGGCGCATCTCTACGAGGAATCGCAGCGTTCGATCGGGTTCATCATGTCCCACAAGGCGGATCTGGCGATCGGCTACGACGGGCCCGCCGCCGGGCAGGACGCCGGGCGGAAGAGCGCGTGAGGACGCCGCGATGACGAAGATCCTCAAGGACGTCCGCGTCGTCGAGATGGGCACCTACATCACGGGGCCGGCCGCCGGCATGCACCTCGCCGATCTCGGCGCGGACGTCGTCAAGGTCGAGCGGCCGGAGACGGGCGATCCCTTCCGCGCCTTCAAGGGCGGTCTCTACTCGCCGCACTACCAGACCTACAATCGCAACAAGCGCTCGATCGCGCTCGACACCGGCAAGGCGGAGGATCTCGCCGTCTTCCACGACCTGATCGCGGGCTCGGACGTCTTCATCCAGAATTTTCGTCCCGGCGTCGCCGAGCGCCTGGGCGCCGGCCATGAGGAATTGCAGCGCATCAATCCGCGGCTGGTCTACTGCGCCATCACCGGTTTCGGCCAGTCCGGCCCGGCGCGCGATAGGCCGGCTTTCGATACCGTCGCGCAGGCCGCCAGCGCCTATCTGCGCCTTCTCACGCCGCCGGCCAATCCGCGCGTCATCGGGCCGGCGATCGCCGACGCCGTCACCGGCCACTACGCCGCGCTCGGGATCGTCGCGGCCCTGCTGGAGCGGTCGAAGACGGGTAAGGGCCGCCGCCTCGACATCTCGATGCTGGAAGCGATGTGCCACTTCAATCTGGACAGCTTCACCCACTTCTTCTCGGTCGGAGAGGTGATGGGGCCGCTGAGCCGGCCGATGGTCTCGCAGTCCTACACCTTCGCCTGCTCCGACAGGAAGTGGATCGCCATCCACCTTTCCTCGCCGACGAAATTCTGGGAAGGCCTGATGGCTTCGATCGGCAGGACCGACCTTTTGACCGATCCCCGCTTCGCCGAGCGGCCTGACCGCATCCGGCACCAGCAGGAACTGATCGACATCATGACGCCGATCTTCGCAACGAAGACACGAAGCGAGTGGTGCGACATCCTTCTGGCCAACGAGGTTCCGCATTCGCCGGCCTATGAATCCGACGAGGCGCTGGAGGACCCGCAGGCGAAACACCTGCAGATTGCGATCGAGGCCGAGCACCCGACCATGGGCGCCTTCAAGACGGTCCGTGCGCCCTACAGTTTCGACGGGCAGCCGGAACTCGACGTTCTGCCTCCTCCCACGCTGGACGAGCACGGGGCGGAGATCAGGGCGGAACTGGCGAGACGGAAAGCGGGCTGAGGCCGCCGCGGGGAGGACGATATGGGTTTGCCGGTCAAGGACGTGATGGCGGCGAGCAGCCGCATGCTGCAGAAGCAGCTCTATGCCATCTTCACCACGCCCGCCGGCGGCATCGAGCCGATTTTGGCCGGGATGGAGGAACACCTGGCCTTCCAGGTCTCGCTGGAGAAGGAAGGCATTCTCTATGCCGCAGGGCCGATGTGGTCCGACGACGAACAGACATGGGACGGAGACGGACTGGTCGTGGTGCGCGCCGGATCGCGCGCCGAGGCGGCTTCCATCGCCGAGCGCGACCCGATGCACAAGAGCGGCGCACGCAGATTCACGGTGAGGCCGTGGATGATCAACGAGGGAACGGTGACGATCCGGCTCGACAGCTCGAGCCAGACCTTCTCCATCCTCTAGGTTTCAAGGGAGGAAAACGTCATGAACAAGCTGACTGGAATACTGCTCGCGGGGGCGATCGCATTTCCGACCGCGGCACTCTCGCAGGAGACGATAAGCCTGACGGTGGCGTCCAGCCATCCGCTGGTCATTCCGTGGGTCGGGATGATCAAGTCGCACTTTATGGCGGAGACCGACCGCCTGTTGGCCGAAAAGGGCAACTACAAGATCGAGTGGCAGGAGGCGTTCGGCGGCCAGCTCTACAAGGCCAACGCGACGCTGACCTCGGTCGAGGAAGGCGTCACCGACATCGGCTGGGTGTTCTCGTTCCTCGAAGCGGCCAAGCTTCCGCTGAGCCAGGTGTCGAGCTACGCGCCCTTCGCCACAGCCAACCCGCCCGTCCAGCTGGAGGTCATGTCCGAGCTGCTTGAGACCAACGAGGCGTTCCGCAACGAGTGGGAGCAGTACAATCTCAAGGTGCTCGGCTTGACCGGAACCGACAGCTACGACGTCTACACCAAGCAGCCGATCACCGGCCTCAAGGACCTGGACGGCATGAAGCTCTCGGCCCCCGGCGTGCTCGCCAACTGGCTGCGCGGCACCGGAGCCAACGCCGTCGATGGCGCCTTGACCACCTTCTACACCGACATCCAGACCGGCGTGTCGGACGGCGTGCTGTCGTTGGCGCTCGGCGTTCTGCCCGCCAAGCTCTACGAGGTGGCGCCCTATGTCACGCGGGTCAACATCGGCGTGGCCTATTCGGGTGCGGTCGCCATCAACCGCGACACCTGGGACGACCTCCCCGAGGAAGTGCAGAACGCCATGGTCGCGGCCGGCAAGTTCTATACGCAGGAGCACGGCAAGGATCTGCTCGAGCGGCACGAAGCCGCGTTCAAGAAGATGATGGAGATCGGGGCAAGCCAGAACCCGCCGGTGACCATGACCGAAATGTCAGCCGAAGACAGGCAGGCCTGGGTCGATGGCCTTCCTGATATCGCAGGCGAATGGGCGGCCGATGCCGAAGCGCGCGGGCTTCCGGGCCGCGAGTTCCTGGCGGCCTATATGGAAGGTCTGCGCAAGCGCGGAGAAAAGCCCGCCCGCGACTGGGACAAGCAGTAACAGCAACGCGGAAGCCGGGAAGGCCATGGCCACCGCCGCACACGAGGACGGCGCCGCGACGAAGCGGCGCCAAGTGTCCGTGCCGATGCGGATGTGGTCGCGTGCCGTCGACGGACTGGCCGCGCTCGGAACGCTGATGATCGTCGTCCTCATGGCGATGATCTTCTGCGACGTCCTGGCGCGCAACCTGATCGGCGGCTCGCTTCCGCTGATCTCGGAACTCGGCGCGCTCACGCTGGTGATGATCGTCTTCCTCCAACTGGGCACGACGGTACGCAACGACCGGCTCGCCCGCACCGACTTCTTCTTTGCCATGCTTGAAGGTAGAAGCCCGCGCACCTCGGCCTTCGTGGCTGGAGTGTGGGACCTGTTCGGCATCGCGGTCTGTGCCGGGATCGCATGGTCGACCTGGGGAATTCTCTGGAAGGATTATGACCATTCAGAGTACATCGGGGTGACCGGCGTTGCGACGGTCCAGACCTGGCCGTTCCGCGCCCTGATCCTCGTCGGCGTCGCGGTCGCGGCCCTGCAGTTCGTCATCCAGGCCGCCCAGTCCTTCGCCAGGGCCGCGGTTCCGGCGGACAAAATTCCATGACCGGCATCGAGGTGGGCGCGGCCGGCGTGGCGGCCCTGATCGTGCTGATCGGACTCGGCATGCCGATCGGCATCGGCATGATCGTCGTCTCCTTCGTGGGCGTCACGCTGATCCGCAACGAAACCGTGGCCATGCGCATGATGGGCTCGGTGGCCAACGACAGCCTCGAGGAATATCTCTTCGCCGTCGTTCCGCTCTTCGTCCTGATGGGCCTGCTTGTCACCATCTCGGGCGTGGGCAAGGACACATTCGACCTCTTCGAGCGCATGTTGCGCCGGGTGAGGGCGGGGCTCGGCGTGGCGACCGTCTTTGCCAATGCCGTCTTCGCCTCGATCACCGGCATATCGATCGCCTCTGCCTCGGTCTTCTCGCGCGTCGCGGTACCGGAGATGACCCGCCACGGCTATAGCCGCCGCTTCTCCACCGGCGTGGTGGCGGGCAGTTCGGTGCTCGGAATGCTCATCCCGCCTTCACTGCTGATGATCGTCTATGCCGTGCTGGCCGAGGAATCCGTCGGGCGCATGTTCTTGGCCGGCATCGGCCCCGGCATCATGCTGTCAATCCTGTTCTCGGCCACCGTGATCATCATGGCCACGTGGTGGAAGTCGTCAGTCTTCGAGCGGCCATCGGCTGAGTTCGACGAGGCGGAGGATGAGCCCGGGCGTTTCTCGATCGTCACAAAATCGCTTCCGATCGTCGGGCTCGTCACCCTCGTCCTCGGGGGGCTCTATGGTGGCTTCTTCAATCCCACGGAGGCGGGCGCGGTCGGCGCTCTTGGTGCACTGGCGATCGCGCTCATGCGCAAGTCGCTGAACCCCTCGAAGTTCTGGAGCCTTCTCGTCGAGACGGGACAGGTCACGGTCTCGGTCCTGTTCCTGATCCTTGCGGCCACTTTCTTTTCGCGCATGCTCGCTATGTCGGGCCTGCCCAACATGCTGGCGGAAACGCTGCTCACCAGCTCGATCGGGCCCTACGGGTTCCTGCTGATCTTCCTCTTCCTGATCATCATCATGGGCTGCCTGATCGATTCCATCTCGATCATGCTGATCCTGCTGCCGATTGCCCTGCCTGTGGCCAAGCATGCGGGATTCGACCTGATCTGGTTCGGGGTGATCACCGTGGTGGCGGTCGAGATCGGGCTGCTCACCCCGCCCTTCGGGCTTTCGGTCTATACGATCAAGTCGGCGATCGACGATCCGGACCTCAAGGTCGGCGAAATCTTCCGGGGCGCGATGCCCTTCGTTGCGGCGATGATCGTGGGATTGGCGATCCTCGTCGCCTTCCCGCAGATCGCGGTCTGGCTTGCGAGGCTCTAGCATGAACCTTCTCTGTCTCTCGGGAAGCCTGAGATCGGCGTCCTCGTCCCGCGCGGTGCTCGATCACATCGTCGGCCATCTACCCGATGGCGTTTCCGCGACGCGCTTCGATATCGGCAGCCTGCCTCACTACAATGCCGACCTCGGCGCGCCCGAGATAGTGGAAGCCTTCAAGGCAGCGGTCGAGGCCGCCGACGGCCTCGTCATCGTCACCCCGGAATACAATTACAGCGTGCCTGGCGTTCTCAAGAACGCCATCGACTGGGCCTCGCGGCCTCCGGGCCAAGGCGTGTGGTCGGGCAAGCCGGCCGCCATCGCCGGCGCCAGCCCCGGCGCGCTGGGCACGGGCGCCGCCCAGGTGGACCTGCGCAATGTGCTGACGGCCATCAATGTGGCGGTGATGGGCATGCCGCAGATCTATTTCGTCCATAAGGAC
>CATMOC010000109.1 GCA_950071955.1 uncultured Mesorhizobium sp.
TCGCGGAAACGGTCGAGGCTGCGGGCGACGCGGTCGGCCAGCGTCTCCACAACCGCGCGCTGGAAGGAAGCGGCGATGTCGGCGACGTCCTGGTCGGCGAGTGGGGCTATGGCGGTCGCGGCCTGCCGGACCGCCGTCTTCAGGCCGGAAAAGGAAAAGTCCGGCCGCGCCTCGCCTTTCAGGGGATGCGGGAAGTCGAAGCGGAAGGCATCGCCCGTCCGGGCCACCCGCTCGACGTTCGGCCCGCCGGGATAGGGCAGCCCGAGCAGCTTGGCCGTCTTGTCGAAGGCCTCGCCGATGGCGTCGTCGATGGTGGAGGCCCAGCGTTCGTAGGCGCCCGGGCCGCGCACCAGGAGAATCTGCGTGTGTCCGCCCGACACGAGCAGCATCAGGTAGGGGAATTCGACGTCGTCGAGCAGGCGCGCGGAAAGCGCATGGCCTTCGAGATGGTTGATCGGAATCAGCGGCTTCCCCGACGCTGCGGCGATCGCCTTGGCCGTCATCATGCCCACCAGCAGCCCGCCGATGAGTCCCGGACCGGCGGTGGCGGCGATCGCATCGACGTCGGATAATCCGACGCCGGCCTCGTCGAGTGCCGCCTCGATGATGCCGTCCAGCGCCTCGACATGGGCGCGCGCGGCGATCTCGGGCACCACGCCGCCGAACGCCGCATGCTCCTCGAGTTGGCTGAGCACCACGTTGGACAGGATACGCGGCAACTCCCGCTCGCGCCAGGCGACGACGGACGCCGCGGTCTCGTCGCAGCTCGTCTCGATGCCGAGCACCCTTATCTCGCCATTTGCAGGCAGCATGATTGCCCGAAAATCCTTTCGCCGATAGGAAGGCGCGGACGTTTGACCGCGACCGGCGCGGGTTAACACGGACGGTGAAGGATGCAAACTCGCCCCCTGAGGATCGGCACGCGCGGCAGCGCCCTGGCGCTCGCCCAGGCGCACGAGACGCGCGCCCGCCTGATGGCCGCGCTCGGCCTGCCGGAGGACGCGTTCGAGATCGAGGTGATCTCGACCAGCGGCGACCGCATCCAGGACCGGCCGCTTTCGGAGGCCGGTGGCAAGGGGCTCTTCACCAAGGAGATCGAGGAAACGATGCTCGACGGCCGGATCGACATCGCGGTGCATTCTTCCAAGGACATGCCGACCATCCTGCCGCGCGGGCTGCGGCTTGCCGCATTCCTCGAGCGCGAGGACGTGCGCGACGCCTTCATCGGCCGTGAGGCCACCTCGTTCGCGGACCTGCCGCACGGGGCGACGGTGGGCTCCTCCTCGCTGCGCCGTCAGGCCCAGATCAGGCGGCAGCGTCCGGACCTGAAGGTCGTGATGTATCGCGGCAATGTGCAGACGCGGCTCAGGAAGCTCGCCGAAGGCGTCGTAGACGCGACGCTGCTCGCGCAGGCCGGGTTGAAACGGCTCGGGCTGGAACATGTCGCGACGAGCATCCTGCCGGAGACCGACTTCCTGCCGGCGCCCGGCCAGGGCGCCATCTGCATCGAGTGCCGCGAGGACGACGACCGGGTGGAGGCCATGCTCGCGCCGATCGCCCATCGCGACACCGGCATCGCGCTCGCCTGCGAGCGGGCCTTCCTCGCCGCGCTCGACGGATCCTGCCGTACCCCGATCGCCGGCCACGCCGTGGTCGACGGCGACGGGCTGCGCTTTACCGGCATGATCCTGCGGCCGGATGGTAGCGAAGCGCACGAGGTCACCGGCGAAGGGGCAACCGCCGATGCGGAGGCAATCGGGCGGGATGCCGGTGCCCGCGTCCGCGCCACGGCCGGAGCAAAATTCTTCGAAGACTGGTCCTGAACGCATGGCACGGGTGCTGGTCACACGGCCGGAACCGGGGGCTTCGGTGACGGCGAAGCGGCTGAGGGCGCTCGGCCACGAGGCGATCGTCCTGCCGCTCAGCGAAATCCGTGCGCTCGATCCAGTCCTTCCGGACCCTTCCGCCATCGACGCCGTCGCGGCGACCAGCGCCAGCGCCTTCCGCCACCTGAAGCCGGAGTGCGCGGCGACCTTTCGGCAGAAGGCCTGTTTCACGGTCGGCGCCCGGACCGCGCAGGCGGCGGGTCAGGCGGGTTTTGCAGACGTGCGGAGTTCGGACGCAGATGCCTCCGCGCTCGCAGCGATGCTGGTTGCGACCCTCCCCGCGAAGTCTCGCATTCTCTATCTCTGCGGTCGCGTCCGACGGCCCGAGTTCGAGGCGGGCGTCGAAGCCGGGGGGATGCTCTGCCTCCCCGTCGAAATCTACGACACGACTTTTTCACCGCCGGAGGCGACGGTGACGGAATCCATGTCGGCCGGACCGCCGGACATCGTCCTGGTCTATTCGGCCCGGACAGCGGAAGTCCTGCGGGACATGATGTCCCACCCCGACTTCGCGTCGAGCCTTAGAAACGCGCGCTTTCTCTGCCTTTCGGAGGCGGTGGCGCGCGGTCTCGGAACCCTTGTCGAGGGCCGGACTTACTGGAGCGACGAACCCGACGAAGAAGCCCTGTTCGCGCTGCTTTCCCGACCCTGACGCAAAAGGGCTATCAATGCCCATATCGCACGTGCGAAAGTGACACGACCAACGAGGTAACCAATGCCCCGGAGCCAGCGATGGTAAAACCGCCGAAGATCCGCCATTCCAGGCCGCGCCGCGACCCCGTCACGATCGACCTCGATCCTGCCGATGTGAAGCGCGAGGCTTCTCAGAAGGAGCCGCCGGCGGACGCGGCACCGAAGACGTCGGCGACCGTTGCCGGGCAGGAGAACACGAAAGCCGCGAGCCCATCCATGTCTGCCACAACGTCATCCTCGAAGGCCGGGAAACCGGAAGACGTCGCTGCAAAGCCAGCGGACAAGGACGAGAAGGTCCTGGCCGGCAAGCCCGAATCAACCGGACCGTCCCCGACTGCGGCTGGCCCGGCGGACGAAAAGAACCCTTCTCCCAAGCCCGAGGCCGCCGGATCGAGTTCCACGCCGGGAAGTTCGAAGGACGATCGCAAGCCCGCGACCGTCACGGCAGGGGCCGCTACGTCGGTCCCGCCGAGCGGAAAGCCGGCTCCGAGCAGGCCGGCGGCACCCGGCGCAAGCACGCCGGCTTCGCCGAAACCGGCCGGCGACCCGAAGGAGCCACTGACCTTCGGACGCGGCGCGGCGGCCGAACCTCGCAAGACCGACCGGAAGGATGAGCCCGGCCCTGCGCCGGCTCCCGCCAGCCGCGCTCCCTCGCGCCGTGGCGGGGTGTCGGCCATCGCCGCCGGCATCATTGGAGCGGCCGTGGCGCTGGCCGGTGCCGGCGCGCTGCAATATGCCGGCGTCCTTCCCGTGTTCCAATCGGGCGGCACCGACGGGTCTGAAATGGCCGAACTGCGCACGCAGATCGAAACCCTGCGCGAAGAGATTGCGGCGGCAGGAACGGACGGGGCCGCGGCCGATACGGCGCGGGTGGATGAACTCTCGTCCGGCCTGGAGCAGATCAGGTCGCAGATCGCCGATCTCCAGGCCGCTCCGCCAGCCGGCGGCGGCGAGAACACCGAAGCCTTGCAGGCGCGCCTTTCGGAACTGGAAAGCACGGTGTCGTCTTTGCAAGGTACGGAGCCAGGCGCTTCTCCCCAGGACGTCGCGACGATCCGCGACCGGGTCTCCGCGCTGGAGGGCCAGGTCACCGGCGCGTCGGACAGCGCCACGGCGGCTCAGGGGGCCGTTACGGGGATCCAGGAACGGCTGGCTTCGCTGGAAACGCGGCTGCAGGAGCTGTCCGGCCAGGTTGAGGAACAGTCGTCCGATACGGGCGCCGCGCTCGCCATTGCGGCCGCCGGCCTCAAATCGGCGATCGACCGCGGCGACCCCTTCATGACGGAACTCGAGACCTTCGCGGCGGTCGCACCCGATGCGCCGGAAGTCGCGGCGCTGCGTGACCTCGCAGCGACCGGCGTACCGACCCGCACGGCGATCGCCGCGCAGTTCGACGAAGTGGCGGCACGGATGATCGCGGCCGCCGATCCGGTCGCCGAGGATGCCGGATATTTCGGACGGCTGCTCGACAGCATGAGTTCGCTGGTGTCGGTGCGGCCGATCGGCGAGGTCGAGGGCGAAGGCGTCGGCCCGACCGTTGCGCGGATGGAAGCCGCGATCGATGGGGGCAACTACGCACGCGCCATCGCGGAGTACGAGACCCTTCCCGAGGCGTCGAAAGCCGCCGGGGCGGATTTCGTTGCCGGCGTCCGTGCGCGCCAGTCCGCCGACGATCTGGTCGCCAAGGCGCTGGCCGGCGCCTTGCGGGCGTGAGAAAAGGAGTTCCGGAATGTTGAGAGTGCTCCTTTTCGTCGCCGTGGTCTTCCTGCTCGGCCTCGGCTTTGCCTGGCTCGCCGAGCGACCCGGCGACCTGGTCATCACCTTCGGCGGCTATCAGTATGAAGTGACCCTGATGGTCGCGGCGGTGATCGTAACCGCAATTGTTGCCGCCGTGATGATCGTCTGGTGGCTTCTCAAGGCGATCTGGAACAGTCCGTACACCGTTGCCCGCTATTTTCGCGTCCGCCGCCGCGATCGTGGCTACCAGGCGCTGTCGACCGGCATGATCGCCGCCGGCGCCGGAGACGGCGTGCTCGCCCGCCAGATGAACCGGCAAGCCGCCAAGCTCATCAGCTCCGACCAGGAGCCGCTCATCCACCTGCTCGACGCGCAGGCGTCGCTGCTGGAGGGTGACCATGACGCCGCGCGCAAGAAGTTCGAGGCGATGCTGGAGGATCCCGAGACACGCCTGCTCGGGCTGCGCGGGCTCTACCTGGAAGCGCAGCGGCTGGGCGATCGGGACGTCGCGCGCCATTATGCCGAGCGGGCGGCGGAAGCCGCGCCGCAGCTCGGCTGGGCCTCCAATGCCACGCTCGAGGCCCGCACGGCCGAAGGCGACTGGGACAGCGCCCTTTCGCTGCTCGATGCGCAGAAGTCGACCAAACTCATCGACCCGGCGAAGGCAAACCGGATGCGCGCCGTGCTCCTGACGGCGAAGGCGACGTCGCTTCTGGAACGCGATGCGCTTGCCGCCAGAAACGCAGCCGTGGAGGCCAACCGCCTCGCGCCCGAGTTCGTTCCGGCGGCCGTGATGGCCGCAAAGGCGCTATTCCGCCAGGGCGACCTGCGCAAGGGCTCAAAGATCCTCGAAACGGCCTGGCGCAAGCATGCGCATCCCGAGATCGCCGATGCCTATGTCCACGCTCGTCATGGCGATTCGGTCCAGGACCGGCTGCATCGCGCAAAGAAGCTGAAGTCGCAGCGCGAGAACAATGCCGAGTCGGCACTCACCGTGGCACGCGCCGCGATGGAGGCGGGAGAACTGACGCTTGCTCGCAAGGCGGCCGAGGAGGCACTGCGCATCCAGCCCCGAGAAGGCGGCTATCTCCTGATGGCCGACATCGAGGAAGCGGATACCGGCGACGAGGGTCGCATCAGGCAGTGGCTGACACGGGCCTTGCGGGCGCCGCGCGACCCGGCCTGGGTCGCCGACGGTGTGGTTTCGGAACGATGGGCCCCGCTTTCCCCGGTGACCGGCCGTCTCGATGCGTTCGAGTGGCGCACCCCGGTGGAGCGGCCGCTCGCTCTGATCGACCAGGAAGCCCACCTCGAAATGCCCTCAAGGACCGTCCTCATATCTTCCGCGCCGCCGGCTGAACCCACTCCTTCCCCTGGCCCGTCCGGGGAGATGCAAGAGACCGCAGCCACCGAGGCCGTGGTCGAAGAACCGGTGGTCGTCGAGGACGCGAAACAGGAGACGGCGCCACGATCCACTGCCAACGGTCCGGCACCAGTCGCCCAGCCGGCGGCGGTTCCGATCGATGTGCGCCCCACGGCGGCGAACGACGACGCCACCGTGAGAAAGCCTGAAACCGGCCTCGAATTCCCGCGGCCGGACGATCCCGGGGTCGAACGGGACGCCGACGAGGATCCTCGTTCGAAACGGTTCCGGCTCTTCTGAGTTTGGCAAGACATCGATGAATGCCGACCTTGGAGCCCGCGCATGTTCGAACGCCTGATTTCCTTCCTGAACGACATCCCCGGCGGAGGCTCGGGAGGCGAACGTCGGGACGACAGCGACGATCCGCGCCTGGCTGCGGCCGCACTGATGGTGCACGTCATGGATGCGGACGGTGTGCGTCTCGACGAGGAACGCGCAAAACTTCGCGAGGCGCTGACGCGGGCCTACGGTCTCTCCGGCGCCGAACTGGACCGCTTCATTCTGCGGGCCGAGGAGGAGGCTCACGAGGCGGTCGACCTCTATGCCTTCACCAGCATCCTGAAGCGCCATCTGGACGAACGCGCGCGGATCGAGTTCATTGGGATCATGTGGGAAATCGTCTTTGCCGACGGCGAGATGAACGAGCTGGAAGACAACATCGTCTGGCGAGTCGCCGAACTTATCGGCGTCGACCGGCGCGATCGCGTTCTCATGCGGCAAAAGGCGGATCCCTCCAGGAACAACAGCGAACCGGGACTCTGACCGAACGGGTATGCCGCCGAAACGAAATCCGAAGATCCTCATCGTCCTGCATCAGGAGCTGTCCAGTCCGGGCAGGGTCGGGCACCTGCTCATCGAAGGCGGCTTCGACCTCGACATCCGCCGGCCGCCGCTCGGCGATCCCCTGCCGGAGACACTGGAGCATCACGCCGGCGCCGTCGTGTTCGGCGGCCCCATGAGCGCCAATGACAAGGACGAGTTCGTCCGGCGCGAGACCGACTGGCTCGCAGTTCCGCTCAAGGAGGACAAGCCGTTCCTCGGCATCTGCCTCGGCGCGCAGATGCTGGTGAACCACCTCGGCGGCAAGGTCGAGGGCCACCAGGACGGGCTGGTGGAGATCGGCTGGTATCCGATCCGACCCACAGAAGCCGGCGAGGAACTGCTCCAATGGCCGGAGATGGTCTACCAGTTTCATCGCGAGGGCTTCTCGCTGCCGCAGGGCGCCACGCTGCTGGCCGGCGCGGAAGCCTACCCGAACCAGGCTTTTCGCTACGGTGCGAATGCCTGGGGTATCCAGTTCCACGCCGAACTAACCCGCGCCATGATGCAGCGCTGGGTCGTGCGCGGCGCGCAGCGATTCACCCTGCCGGGCGCCCAGCAGGGCCGGGACCATCTCGGCGGCCGATTCATCTGGGACATGCATCTGAAGCGCTGGCTGGTCGAGTTTCTCGACCTGATCTTCCACAGCCCGCGCCGGCACCCCGAGGAGGCGGACGGTCGCTAAAGCGTCGCGATCTTACAGATTCGCTCCCTGCGCTTTAGCTGTCTATTTTTTGCGCATGTCTTTGTCCCGAAACCGGTTCCCACTTTCGGGAGACATGCTTTAAGCCTCAGGTCCGCCCGTCGAGATGCCGCGCCTTGCGCAGGGCCGGGAAGAGCCATGCCCACAGCCCGGCAATGCCGACCGCGCCGATGCCGCCGACCACCACGGCCGGTACCGTCCCGATGACGGCCGCCATGGCGCCGGCGCGGAACTCCCCCACCTCGTTCGACGCACCGACGAACACCATGTTGACCGCATTCACCCGGCCGCGGACCCGGTCGGGCGTCCACAGTTGGATCAGGGTCTCGCGCACGTAGACGCTCACCATGTCGGTCGCGCCGAGGAGCGCCAAGGCGAGGATCGACAGCCACGGCACCGTGGAGACGCCGAAGACCACGGTAAAGACGCCGAACAGCGCGACAAAGAAGAGCATGGCAATGCCCGCGTGATCGCGGATCGGATGGCTGGTCAGCCAGATCGCAACAATGATGGCGCCGATTCCGGGCGCTGCGCGGAGCAGTCCCAGCCCCCAGGGCCCGAGTTGGAGGATGTCGCGCGCATACACCGGGAGCAGCGCGACCGCGCCGGACAGGAGCACCGCGAAAAGGTCGAGCGAGATCGCGCCGAGCACGATCTTCTCGCTCCAGATGTAGCGAAAGCCGGCAAACAGCGTCTCGAGCGTCGGCTTCTCGGCCTCCGTGCGCTGCACCGGTTTCGGGATGGCGAGGATCAGCAGCGCTGCCGCGGCCATGAACACGGCGGCGATCGCGTAGGCGGCCTCCGGCGAGAGGCCGTAGAGCAGCCCGCCGGCCACCGGGCCGACGATGGTCGCGGTCTGCCAGGCGGAGGAATTCCACGCCACGGCGTTGGCGAAGTCCTCCGCCGGCACGAGGTTCGCGACCAGCGACGCCGCGGCGGGGCCGAAGAAGGCGCGGGCGATGTCGAGGATGTGGATGCCGAGATCCTCGATGATGAAGCGCTCGCCCTCGGCGAGATAGGGCTGGCCGGCATAGACGTCGTAGCCGGAGCGAAAGCTGATGCGGCCGAAGACGGGCTTGCCGATCGCGCCGCCGCGCACCGTCTCGATCGGGCGCGAGACCATGACGAGACCGGTCAGCGTCCACATCACGAGCGGCACGCCCACCAGCCAGCCGAGCCAGATATGCCATTTGGCGAGCCGTCTCATCATGATTATCCTCCTGCCGCGTCGCGCGTCGCAAAGCGCGTCAGGCCTGCGAATGCAAGGCCAAACCCGATGAAGGGCGCAGCGCCATATCCGATAAGCGGCGTGGGATAGGCACCGAGGAACGACATCGCAACGAAGCCGACAAGGGCTGCCGTGCTCGCCAGGGCGGGAAGGCGCGAGGGCGCTTCGAGCGTCAGGAGGATGAAGGCGCTCCAGGCCAGTGTCGCCCCCAACAGGATCGCTGCGATCGGCTGGATCGCCCAGAGCTGGGGCAGCACGTCTTCCACGAAAGGCTGAGGGGGCGGACCGTCGCCGCGCAGGGCGAGAGCCACGGCAATTATTCCGAGCACTGCTGTCAACGCCATCGCAGGGCTCCGCGACAGAACGGTCAAGGTAGCGGCGGTGAATGCCAAGGCGAGCGCGGTCGCCGCATCGGGCTGGAATGCGGCGCAGATCATGGCAGCCGCCAGCATCGCGGCGCCCCAGCGGACATCGGCATCGGCAGCGGCACAAACCACCAAAAGAGGCACGGCGACCATGCCCGAATGCAGCGCCAGGGGGCCGAGGGGCAACCAGCGGGCAACCCCGTCCACGTCCGGTCCGGTCAGCAGGGGAAGGGCCAGGAGAGCCACGAGAGCCGCGCCCACTACACGTCCCGCCTTCGGCCCGCACCGTACTCCCCCGCTAAGGATCGTACCCAGAGCGAGTGCCAGCGCGACGAGATTGGTCGCTGCGAAGGTCAGCGGCGCACCGCCGAGGATGAGGAAGATCGCTCCGCCAAGGCCCGGCACGCATAGCGCCGAGCAGAGGCGGAACCGCTGCGACATCCCGTAACGGCGCATCATGCGCCGATCAGATGTGGATCGGCTTGCCCTGAACCGCCATCGCCGCTTCCTTGATCGCTTCCGAATGCGTCGGGTGAGCGTGGCAGGTATAGG
>CATMOC010000110.1 GCA_950071955.1 uncultured Mesorhizobium sp.
GAAGATGAAACTTGACACGAATATAAATTCACACTTATTCACGCGTTTACATGGACATAATTAGGATTTTGATATCCATATGACAAGAAGTTCGGACACAGATATAGCGAAGGTGGGTAACAGCGCGGTAACAAGGTTCTCGGGCCCCTCGGTCGGCGCCGGCTTCGGCACGCGGTTCGACGAGCTTCACCGAATGGCCAGCAGCAAGCGCGCGAAGACACATCGCGCTGCCCATCTTGCCGATTCCGATCCATCCTATCGTCAATCTCTCGGTCATTTTCGTTGCCTCATGTTATCTGCGTCGCCATCAGCCGCGTCGTTCGCGCGGAAGAGTCCAAACCACAAGGAATCCGTCCTCATGCATTTCATCGTCCATTGCCTTGACCGCCCCGGGGCGCTCGACCTCCGCCTGGCCCACTATGATGCACACAAGGCGTATCTCGCATCCAATCCCGTCACCATGCTCGTTTCTGGCCCGCTGCTTGCCGATGACAACGAGACGATGATCGGTTCGTTTTTCCTGGTGGAAGCGGAATCACGGCAGGACGTTGAGCGATTCAACGAGGCAGACCCTTTCTTCGCTGCGGATCTTTGGGCCGAAGTGAGGATCCATCCGTTCTCGAAACGCGTCGACAATCGATAGCCATACAGCACCGCGTTCATCGGCCGGTCAGCGCCAGACCGATCCCGGCGACCAACAGACCAAGCGCCGTCACCTCGCGAATACCGAAAGGCTCTCCGAGCACGTAGGCCGCGGACACCGTGCCGATGACTGGAATGAGCATCGTTCCAAGCGATGCCATGGTTGGAGGCAGCCGCCGCAACGCGGCAAACCAGCAAAAATAGCAAAGAGCCATTGCCACGATCGACATGTATAGCCATGACCACAGCGCCATCGGACTGAGCGCGTAAGTCTCCGGCTGCTCTACGAATATGCCGAGCAGCAGCATCGGCACGGAGCCGAGCACGAGCTGCCACGCCGTTCCGCTGATCGGCGCGACACCGACCGGCGGCCGCACGGCGATCGTGCTGATCGCGAACATCACGGCCGCCGAAAACGCGCAGACGATTCCAAGCAGTTTGTCGTCGTCCAATTCGACGCCACGCCCAGCCAGCACCACCGAAATGCCCCCCATGCCGAGAACCAGCGCCAGTACGCCGCTGATCCTGGGCTTCGTGCCGCTGATCGGCCAGGCAAGTACGGTCGCCCAGATCGGCATGGTGTAAATGATCATGGCGGCCTCGCCGACCGACAGCCAACTCATGGCAAGGCTCGCCAACCCCATCCACGCCGTGACGTTGAACAGGGAAGCAACGATCATTCGTAGACGCGAGCCTGCGGGAACACCGAGGTTCTCGCCCTGGAAATGGGCGAGAATGGCAATACCCAGTCCTGCGATCAGTCCGCTGCTGCCACGGGCGAATAGAGGCGGCCATTCGGCAAGCAGGATCTTCATCACCGGCCAGTTGATCCCCCATCCCAGTATCGTAACCAGCAGGAGCCCCACACCGACATACTGTGACCCTCGGGCATCGTTCTGCCTGCCAGCTGACGCCTTGATCGAAGCCTCCGGGATTTCGGACATCAAGAGCGTTTCCTGAAATGACTGAGGCAAACTTGCCGGAATGAATTCTGGCGATGCCCGCGCCGGAAAATCCGTGCGGGCGTCGGGGAGACCCGGCCCGACCGTGCGCCAGTCGACGCATTGATGAACCATGTGTCATTGTTCATGTCGGTGCCAGCAGAGAAGCATTGCACCTAGTCCAATTCCACCCATTCGCCGTCGACCTTCAAGCGGTGTTTCACCAGGCCGGGCTTCAGGATCACTTCAACGAAGCACCCCTTCGCGGCGGCAAGGATAAGCCTCGTCTTTTCCTCGACGGTGGCTCCGCCGCGGATGTCCACGTCGAGAACGAAGCCCAAGCCCCTGCTTTCGTAAGGGTGCTTCATGCTCTCCATCTCGGCTTGCCATTCCGCCCGACAGAAGATGTCGAATGTCGTCACGTCTATGCCGAGACGGCGCGAGAAGGCCCTTATCTGCGTCATCAGGCATGTCGTCAGTCCGCTGACGAAGTACGAAAGCGGGTACGGCGCGGTTCCGTCACCACCATGGTAGGCTCCCTCGTCCGATGGCAGGAATGCGGTGTGCGGGGCCGCGCCACGCAGATGCACCGTGCAATCGTTGCGGAACTTCGCATTGTTCGTACCCTCCGATTCAAGCAGCACGTCAAATTTCATCATAGGCATCGCCTTCCGGGTTCCTGTGGTTTGGAGTGAACATCCCCATGCGTACAGGACACGAGCGGCAGTACGAAATGGATTTTGGCAAGAGACCACGTGGGATGAAGCGCCCTCGAGGAGCTTCTGTGAAGCGGCATCGCGATATGACTCCTCCACCTGCCGCGGAATCGGTGGCTTGTGGCGCCAATCGGCATTCGGACCCCTCGCCATTTTCACAACCGAACTGCCGAAAAACGCGTACGGGAACGTGCTCAAGACCGAACTGGGGGATCTTTTGGTAAACCTCCAATAGGTTTCAGATGCACGTTCGATCATCTCGTGCAGCGCGTAGCGGCCATCCCGAGGTTGGCAAGATCTAAGACAGTTGGACACGGCGTGGGGACCCTGACCAAGGGCCTCGTAGGGAATGCCTGCCGTGTTGGTGGTGAAGTAGCCCGCTGTCACGAGCACCCCTTGGGAAACGTGCGGGATGTATGGTCCGCGCGCATACGAACCTGACCGAGCCCACCCAAACTGCCGCTGTCCCTAGACCTCATCCGACGTCTCCGAGCACGTTCGGAGAGATTTGCGAAGGGCTGGATTCTGCAGCAGGCGACACCGGCGGTGGCCGCAGGCAGACGGGGTCGGGTAGCCAGATCCTTAGAACTCGCCTGCGACGTCACGTCCAACAACTGCCCAGAGATCTTGGACAATTTACATTACGAGGCCAGAACCAACGAAGACCTTTTCCAGCCCCAGCTTCTCGGACTAGATCCGATGCTCGGAGCGATTGGAGGTGACGCTGCATCCCATGGATGCTGTCTCGGTGCTTGAAGGCTCTTCCCCTTCCGCCGCTTCTCGAATGGTTGCAACTCCGATCCCCCTGTCCCTGCAAAAATCTCGGATCTCGTCTCATGAGATAGAGTGCCTTGTTCCTCGACTGGGCGGTGAGAATTAGCGTTCCCGCCCAAAGCGTCAGAGAAACGTGAAGCGATCGGAGGTGGATGGTCAGCCGGAGCGCTCTCGGGCGATGCAATTGGCGCGAGCCCAACGGCCGCGCCAGACAAGATGTCGGGACCGAAAAAGTCAGGCTGTGCGGCAGATAGTTTACGATTCATGACGACGTGCAAGCGGCTTCCGCCGCCCCGTTTGCACATCATGCGCTGATCCCCAAGGGACCGATTGGCTTTTCGCTTCCGAATAGAATCCGCTGGCCGCGTGTTCGACCCGCTGATCGCCCGATACCGCGACCCGTTAAAATGGCTGTATCCTGATTGCACTTCGCACAAGCGCCAGAAACTCAATTCTGCATCGATCCGTGTTCCATCGCACTGCGCTCGACACATCAATTTGATCCGCCCGCACAAAGAGGCGGAGGGGAACTTCTTCAGCGGCGACGCGATCCGCTGCTGTGCATCATTGTGATCTGAACGATGGATTTATGTGGGGACCAAGGGTGGGTCTGAGAAAATGAAGCTAGGAAATATTAAGCTAAATCAGACGATTATCACTGATTTATGGCGGAGAGAGAGGGATTCGAACCCTCGATACGGTTTCCCGTATACACGCGTTCCAGGCGTGCGCCTTCAACCACTCGGCCACCTCTCCACATGCGCCGCGACCGCCGGAGCGGGAAGGACGACGCGGCTCATCTAGTCGATCTCGCCCCCGATGCCAAGCCGTCTTTCACACTTCCATCATGCGAGGCAGCGGACGCAACCGTTCCCGCTTCCCCGCCGGCGGCGAGCGCGGATGCCGATCGGCGCGTGGCGGGCGCCTTCCGGTTCCGCGTCGTGCGCGACCCATGTGCCCGCAGCCGCGCATTCCGTCTCTCGGTGCCACCGCAAGCCGGCGGGCTCGACGACGGAGGGCCGCCGCCGCCGAGAGACAGCCAAGCCCGGCGCCGAGCAAGATGTGCCCTGGTCCTTGCAGTCCCCGACCCGGACCGCCGCTCACGCTCAGCGGTGGCGGAAGTTCGGGGTGCGCTTTTCCACGAAGGCGGTCATGCCCTCGCTCTGGTCATCGAGCGCGAACATGGAATGGAAGACGCGGCGCTCGTAGCGCAGGCCTTCGGCCAGCGTGGTCTCGTAGGAGCGGTTCACCGCCTCCTTGGCCATCATGACGGCCGGTAGCGAGAAGGAGGCGATCTTGCCGGCGGCCTTCAACGCCTCCTCGTGCAGGTCGCCGACGGGCACCACGCGCGAGACGAGGCCGCAGCGCTCGGCCTCGGCCGCGTCCATCATGCGGCCGGTCAGGCACATGTCCATGGCCTTCGACTTGCCGACGAAGCGGGTCAGCCGCTGCGAGCCGCCCATGCCGGGCATGACGCCCAACGTGATCTCGGGCTGGCCGAACTTGGCGTTCTCGGCCGCGATGATGAAGTCGCACATCATGGCGAGTTCGCAGCCGCCGCCGAGCGCATAGCCCGCAACCGCGGCGATGATCGGCTTGCGGATGCGCGTCATCGCCTCCCAGCCGGCGAAGAAATCCTCCATGTAGGCGTCGATGTAACTCATCTGCTGCATCTGCTTGATGTCGGCGCCGGCCGCGAAGGCCTTTTCGGAGCCCGTGACGACGATCGCCCCGACCGCCGCGTCGGCTTCGAAATCCTCGAGCGCGGCGACCATCTCCTTCATGACGGTCGTGTTCAGCGCGTTCAGCGCCTGCGGGCGGTTGAGCGTGATCAGCCCGACGCGCGCGCGGGTCTCGACGATGATCGTTTCGTAGGCCATGGAACCCTCCGGTGTTTCGGCTCGAAGTGGAATAGAGGATCGCGCGGCGGAAGGGAACGGAGCGGGTCGCCGCCGAGAGCGGTCAGCCGGTTTGCGGCTTTGGTATCCCGAGCGCCCGGACGACCAGCGACCGCGCGTCGCCATCATGCCGGAAGCCCAGCCCGTCGGCGATCGGGGTGAAGAGCGGCGGATAAGCCCCGTACTGCGCCTCGATCGCCGCATCGGGAGCGAAGCTGAGGCGCTCGCGCACGCCGTCGCCGAACCGAGCGGCGAGCGCATCGGCGATCTCTCCCATGGATAGCCGCAAGGCCGGCAAGGTGAACGCCCGCCTGCCCGAGAGTCGCTCCGAAGAAAGCGTGGCGGCGTGAAGAAGGTTGTCGATGCAGCGTTCGCGCGACATCAGCCAGGAGGTCGAACCCGGCGAGACCGGGCAGATAAAATCCTCGCCCTCGGCGAGCGCGGTGAAGATGTCGCTCATGTAGGCCGAGTGGTGCCCGCCAGGCCGGCGCGGCCGCGCCACGATGCCGGGCAGGCGCAGCGCGATGCCGTCGATCAGCCCGCGCCGCGCATGATCGGCGATCAGCGTCTCGGCGACGAGCTTGTGCGCGCCGTAGGCCAGGGTGGGCAGCGGCAGGGTCTCGTCGTCGACCTTGTCGCGCGGCAGCGGCACGCCGAAGACGGCGATCGAGGAGGCGAAGACCAGCCGCGCCGGCTCCTTCTGGCGCGACAGGAGATCGAGGAGGCCGAACACCGCCTCGCCGTTGATGCGCCATCCGCGCTCCGGATCGGCCTCCGTCCGCCCCGCCGGGCATGGCGGCGAGGTGAAAGAACACGTCGACCGGCTTTGCCAGGAAGGAGGCGCGAAACGCGGGATCGGCGACGTCGCCCTGCAGCATCTCCACGCCCGCCGGCGCGCCTGCCTCGAAGCGGGCATCCACGGCGACGATCGTCGAGATGTCCCCGGCCGGGCCTGGCAGGCCCGACATGCCCGACAAGCGCTCGACGAGGCCGGAACCGATGAAGCCGCCGGCTCCCGTGACGATGATGCGCAAGAAGACCTCCCCGGATTGCCACGCCTCGGTAGGACGCCGCACGCGTCCGGTCAATGCTGGCGGATTCCCCCGGACTACGTAGATTCTCGCGTGGCGAGCCGAAGGGTGGGCGGGATCAGACCGCCACCCAGGCGCCGCTTTCGCCGGCGCGGAAGATCGCGTCGATCACTTTCTGGTTCAGCACAGAATTCTCCAGCGTGAAGACCGGTACGTCCTCGCCCTGCGCGGCGCGTGCGAAGGCTTCCGCCTGCAGCCGGTACTGACGCGTGTCGGGAAAACGGTAGACCGTGGCGCTGGTGTGGTTCTGGTTGTGCAGCGTGATGCGGTCGTCGCCATAGATGCGCGCGTTGAAGGGCGTCTCGACCTCGATCCAGCCCTCCTCGCCATGGAAGACCATCACCTGGCGCGCCGCCATCTGGGTAGAGATGTAGAAGGTCAGGTCGAATTCGCCGAAATCGGCCGTCACCATCGAGTAGACGTCCGTGCCGAAGGTCTCGCCGCGCTCGATGCGCGCGGTAATGCGCCGCGGCTCCGTGGCGGTCGCGATGCGCGTCGACACGGTCGGATAGACGCCGATGTCGAGCAGGCCGCCGCCGCCGAGCTCGGGGCGGTTGCGCATGTTGTCGGGGTCGACGTTGTAGTAGGTGAAGGCGCCCTGCACGTGCCGCAGCCGACCGATGGCGCCTTCGGCGACGAGGTCGCGCACCTTCAGCCATTGCGGGTGGTAGGCGACCATGAAGGCCTCGCAGACCAGCACTCCGTTGCGGTCGCGCGCCGCGATCACTTCCTGAATGTCTTCGGCCTTGAGGCCCAGCGGCTTCTCCACCAGAACGTGCTTGCCGGCATCGGCCGCCTTGACCGCCCATTCCACGTGCTCCGACGTGGGCAACGGGATGTAGACGCCGTCGACCGTATCGGAAGCGAGCATCTCCTCGTAGGAGCCGAAGGCATGCGGGGCACCGAGCCGCTCCGCCAGCGCCTGCGCACGCGAGGCATCGCGGCTGGCGACGGCCGTGACGAGGCCGTTCTCGGCATCCATGAGCGCGGGAATGACGTGTTCACGCGCGATCTTGGCGGTGGACAGGATACCCCAGCGAAACATGCTTCCTCCCTCTCGATTGTCGTCGCTGGAGAGGTTTAGCCGGTATCGCCCGGTTCCTCTAGTCCAGCGTGCGCCGGAACCTTACGAGGGCGAGGATCGAGAAGACGACGACGAAGCCGAACAGCCACACCACCTCCGACGCGATCGCGGCGAAATCGGCGCCCTTCAGCATCACGGCGCGGATCACCCTCAGGAAATGGGTCAGCGGCAGGATCTCGCCGAAGGCCTGTGCCCAGTCCGGCATGCCCCGATAGGGGAACATGAAGCCGGAGAGCAGGATCGAGGGCAGGAAGAAGAAGAAGGTCAGCTGCATGGCCTGCATCTGCGTGCGCGCCGCCGTCGAGATCGTGTAGCCGAGAAGCACCAGCGCCAGCACGAAGACCAGGATGACCGACAGGAGCATGGGCAGAGAGCCGATGAAGGGCACCCCGAACAGGAGCTTGGCCGCGACCAGCACCACCGTGACCTGGACGGAGCCGACGGCCAGATAGGGCAGCACCTTGCCGAGCATGATCTCCACCGGGCTCGCCGGCATGGCGAGCAGGTTCTCCATCGTGCCGCGTTCCGTCTCGCGCGTCAGCGCCATGGAGGTCATCATCACCATCGTCATCTGAAGGATGACGCCGAGCAGGCCGGGCACGATGTTGTATTGCGAGATGCCTTCGGGATTGTAGCGCCGGTGCACGATCACCTCGAGCGCGCCCTTCGCGCGTTCCGCCGCCTCGTGCTCCATCCCCTGTTCGCGAAGCAGGGCGCGCGCGGCGAGCGTCGACAGCGTCGAGACCGCGCCCGACGAGGCGGACGGGTCGGTGGCGTCGGCTTCCACCAAAATGCGCGGGCTGTCGCCGCGGTCGACCCGGCGCGCGAAGTCAGCCGGGATCGTCACCACGAAGGAGACCCTGCCGCTCGCCATCAGCTGTTCGGCCTCCGCCGCGCTCGCGGCGACGTGGTCGAAGCGGTAGTAGTCCGTCGTCTGCAGCGCCGAGACGATGGCGCGGGTGTAGTGGTCGTTGCTCGTGGCGACGAGTGCGGCCGGCAGGCTCTTGGGATCGTTGTTGATGGCGTAGCCGAAGAGAACCAGCTGCATGAGCGGCACGCCGAGCATCATGGCGAACGTGATGCGGTCGCGCCGCATCTGGATGAATTCCTTCATCAGCATGGCGCCGAGCCGGCGCAGGGAGAAGAACCGGCTCATCGCATGTTGTCCCTGGACGTCGCCATGAACTGGATGAAGATGTCCTCGAGGCTGGTCTCGCCGGGTTCGACGCGGAGATCGCGGCCGGAGGCCAGTCGCTCCAGCGTCTCCCGCAGCTTCGCGCGGTCAGTGCCCACCACATGCAGCGTCGCGCCGAATGGCGCCACCTGCTCCACGCCGGGCTGCCCGCCCAGCGCGGCGGCAACTTCGTGCAGGTTGGGGCCCGAGACGAGGAAGGTGGTCAGGCCCGCCTCGCGCACCACGTCCGCGACCGTTCCGGTCGCCAGCATCCTGCCGTAGGAGATGTAGGCGATGCGGTGGCAGCGCTCGGCCTCGTCCATGTAGTGGGTCGAGACCAGCACGGTCAGCCCGCCCCGGGCCAAACGGTGGATCTCGTCCCAGAACTCGCGTCGCGCCTTGGGATCGACGCCTGCCGTCGGCTCGTCAAGGAGTAGCAGCCTGGGGTGGTGCATGATGCAGGCGGCCAGTGCCAGCCGTTGCTTCCATCCGCCCGAAAGCGTACCGGCGAGCTGGTTGCGGCGCGAGGCGAGGCCGAGTTCTTCCAGCGTATCGCCGACATGCCGGGCGACCGGCTTCAGTCCATAGAGCCGTGCGACGAAGGCGAGGTTTTCGGCGATCGTCAGGTCCTCGTAGAACGAGAACCTCTGCGTCATGTAGCCGACTTCGCGCTTGATCATCCGGCCTTGCGTCCGGAGGTCGTAACCGAGCACGCGCCCATTGCCCTCGTCCGGCGTGAGCAGACCGCACATCATGCGGATCGTTCGGTCCGAGGAAGCCGACGATCTCGCCTTCCGCCACACTCATGGAGACGCGGTCGACGACCGTCTTGTCGCCGAAGCGCTTGACGAGATTCGTGACCTCGATGGCGTTCATGACGGTTTGGAAGGCAGTGGGGGAGCAGGGGAATGCGGCAGTGGGAAAGGAAGGATTTCCTGCGCGGCCGCGGATGACACGTCGCCTCGCGCTGAAGCGAGGTCGCCGTGTTGGGGGTTGTGGCTTCGGCACCTCATGGCTTCGCCTCGATGGATCCCTACTGCCCTACTGCCCTACTGCCTAATGCCCCAGTTCCACGTCCACGATCT
>CATMOC010000111.1 GCA_950071955.1 uncultured Mesorhizobium sp.
GCTGGGCGTTCCGGGGAATTCTCAACCTGCCGGTCCGGTGGGAGCCGCGCTGACCCACCTCAGGCTGCAGGGAGCACGGCCCGCCGGTAGAGATGCCAGGTTGCATGTCCTAGTACCGGGAGCACGATCAGCAGGCCCAGGAAAAAAGGTGCGCAGGCAAGCAGCATCGCCAATGTGACGACGATGCCCCATCCGATCATCAGGATCGGGCTCATCAGCACGGTCCTGACACTGGTAATCATGGCGGTGACGAAGTCCAGTTGCCGATCCATGAGGAGAGGGATCGAGATCACTGTGATGGAGAAGAGCACCAGCGCGATCGCCGCGCCGACGACGTGTCCGGCCGCGAGAAAGATCCAGCCCTGCTCGGTGGTGAAGACGATCGTCATGAATTTTTCGAGCGTCGAGAAGGACATGCGGCCGAGGAAGAGCGCGATCAGGAGCCGGACCTGATACATCCACATCCAGAAGACGAAAAGCATCACGAAGGCCATCCAGGACAGTTCGCGGCCACGCTGCGCCCAGACGACCGACAGGACCTCGCTCCAGACGAGCGGGCTGCCCGTTTCCAGGCGCCGGCTCACTTCGTAAAGTCCCGCCGCCGCGAAGGGGCCGATCAGCGGAAACCCGATCGCAAAGGGATAGATCATCCAGGGGATGTTCCACCACGTCAGGGCAAGCACGATGACAATGCCGGCGAGAGCGAAGACACCGCCGAAGAAGAGGCCGTAGAGCGGCGCGTGCGCGAAATCGGACAGGCCGTTCATCAGCGCGGCGCGGATGTCCCCGACGCTCAACTCCCGGATTTGCGGCATTCCAGTCGGACGCGCGACCGGCGGTGGGGTCCCGCTCGACAGTTCCGCCATGATCTCCTCCCGACGGCCGGTAGCTCCAAGAGACAGGTGGCTCCGCCCGAACTTTTCATCTGGACCGGCAAGAGCTTCATGTCGTTGACGAAGATCAAGTCGCGGGCTCCCCGCCGCGGCGTCAGACACGGTCGCGCAGCGCGTACCAGTTGAGCGCGAGGAAGAGCAACGGCGCGCGGAAGCGGCGGCCACCGGGGAAGGGCGGTATCTTGAGGTCCTCGATCAGCTTGAGGCGGTCCCGGTTGCCGGCGACGGCCTCGGCGTAGAGCTTGCCGGTGAAGTTTGACAGCATCACGCCGTGCCCGGAATAGCCGCCGGCCGAGATCACGTTCGGCATGACCTCGCGCACGAACGGCTTTCGCGGCAGGGTGATACCGACATAGCCGCCCCAGGCGTGGGTGATCTCCACGTCCTTCAGCGCGGGATAGATTTCGGCGATCTGGCGGCGGATGTGGATCGCAATGTCCTTCGGGTCGTCCACTGCATATATCTCGCGCCCACCGAAGAGCAGCCGGCCGTCCGGCGACTTGCGGAAATAGCGCACCACGAAGCGCGAATCGGACGCGGATTCGCCGCCGGGCAGAACCGGGCTGTCGTCTCCGAGCGGCACCGTGGCGCCGATGAAGGAACCGATCGGCATGATATGGGCGGCGCTGACGGGTTCGAGATCCGCGCCGTAGGCATTTGTTGCGATGAGGCATTTGTCGGCGGTGATACTGCCGCTTGCTGTGCCGACGCGGATCTTGCCGCCATTCGACGTGATGCCGGTGGATTTCGTGTTCTCGAACAGCTTCGCGCCGGCGGCGGCAGCAACGCGTGCCGTTCCCACCACCAGCTTCAGAGGGTGGATGTGCCCGGTCCCGGTGTCCCTGACCCCGCCGACATACTGCGTGGAGCCGACGCGCTCCGCCGTCTCGGCCGAGTCCATGATCGACAGGTGAGGATAGCCGAAGCGGACCGTCATCGCCTCTGCGTGTTCCTCGAATTCGGGGAGTTCGCGCTTCTTGTGGGTGACGTTGAGGTGGCCGGGCCGGAAGTCGATCTCGATGCCGTTGGTCTCGGCAAACTCCAGAAGGTTCGCCTTGGCTTCCTCGGCGAGGTCGAAGAGCGCTTTGGCGCGTTCGAAACCGTATTCGGCCTCCATCCCCTCAGCGCCTGCGCGCTGGCCCGTGCCGAGTTGCCCGCCGTTGCGGCCCGAAGCGCCGTCGCCGAAGCGGTGCGCTTCGATCAGGACCACGTCGACGCCGGACTTGGCCAGATGCGCGGCGGCCGACAGCCCGGTGAAGCCGCCGCCGACGATCACGACGTCCGCCGTCAGGTCGCCGTCGAGCGACGGGTATTCGGGACGTTCTCCGACGGTGTCTTCATACCAGGAGAAGCCGGGGGAGATGGGGGAGATGTAGGTCATGATTTCAGGGGAGTAGGAGAGCAGGGGAATAGGTGTGCGTTCGATCTGCTGCCAACCGTCGGATGAGTAGCTGCAGCAGTTTGCCGGCGCTAGCGATCTGCTGGAGAAGATCGTTTCTCGGATCGACGTTTGCCGCACCGATGCGATCGACCAGAAGTACGTGGTTACGCACTCCCCTCATCCCTCGACTATACGTTCAACAACAAAAACTCCCGCTCCCAGGGCGAGATGACTTCCATGAAGGTCTCGAACTCGGCCTTCTTGATCGCGGCGTAGGTCGAGACGAAGGCATCGCCGAGAATGTCGCGCAGGCTCGTATCGCCCTCGAAGCGCTCGACGGCCTCGAGCAGGCCGCGCGGAAGGTCGATCTCATCCTCGTTGGCGCTGGTGCCAACCGGCTGGTCCGGCTTCGTGCCGTTTATTATTCCGATCAGCCCGCAGGCCAGCGATCCGGCAAGCGCGAGATAGGGATTGGCGTCGGAGGAGGGGACACGGTTCTCGACGCGCCGGGCGGCGGGATCCGACCGCGGAATGCGGAAGGCGGTCGTCCGGTTGTCGTAGCCCCATTTGGTGTTGACGGGGGCAGATGCGGCCTGGGTCAGGCGACGGTAGGAATTCACGTAGGGCGCCATCATCACCAGGGCGTTCGGCATATGCTGCTGCATGCCGCCGATGAAGTGGAGGAATGCGTCCGATTCCCCTCCGTCCTCGGAGGTGAAGATGTTGCGGCCCGTCTTCTTGTCCACGATGGACTGGTGGATGTGCATCGCCGAGCCGGGCTGGCCCTGGATCGGCTTGGCCATGAACGTCGCATAGGTCTCGTGTTTGAGGGCGGCCTCGCGGATCGTGCGCTTGAAGATGAAGACCTGATCGGCGAGTTCGACCGGATCGCCGTGGCGCAGGTTGATCTCGAGCTGTCCGGCCCCCTCCTCGTGAATGAGAGTGTCGATCTCGAGCCCTTGCCCTTCCGAGAAGTGATAGATGTCGTCGATAAGTTCGTCGAACTCGTTGACGCCCGCGATCGAATAGCCCTGTCCACCGCCGATGGGGCGGCCCGACCGGCCGACCGGCGGCGTCAGCGGATAGTCCGGGTCGGGGTTCTTGCGTACGAGATAGAACTCGATCTCCGGCGCCACGACGGGCTTCAGCCCGCGACGGTCATAGGCCGCCAGCACGCGGCGCAGGACATTGCGGGGCGTGAACTCGACGTTGCGGCCGTCCTGGTGGACCAGGTCGCAGATCACGTGCGCCGTCGGATCCGATTCCCAGGGAACGGCGGAAAGCGTCGAGAGATCCGGGACGAGCTTCAGGTCGCCGTCGTCCTCGGGATAGGCGAAGCCGTTGCCGTTCTCCGGGTAGCCGCCGGTGATCGTCGTCATGAAGACCGCCGAAGGAAGCGCCAGCGAGGTGTTCGAGGTGAACTTCTTGGACGGCATCATCTTGCCGCGCGCCACGCCCGCCTGGTCCGGCGTAATACATTCGATGTCCTCGATACCGCGCCATTCGAGCCAGGTCTGGGCTTCCTTCCAGTCCTTAACGCCGCGCAGGTTCTTCACGAACGCCGGCGTGCGGACGCGCGTGCCGCGTCCAGCCGACCGGGCTTCCTTCTTTTCGGGAGGCATCAATCACCGGGGTAAAATCAAGCAATGACATGACTATAGACTTTGCCACGCCGGGAAGGGAAGGCTTCAGCCGTTTTTCCGGGCGAAGTCGCCGTTGCGCGCGCGCAACGCCTCGATGGCCGGCTGCAGGCGGTCGATGGTGAGAGGCTTCGAGACCACCATGTCGATTGCCGGCGCCGCCAGGGTATCGGGACTGACATTGGCGGTGGAAAGCAGAATGACCGCCGGCAACGCGCCTTCGGAGGCCTCCCGGGTTTTCTGAAGGTCTCCGAGGAGCCCGTCGCAGTCCTGATTGTCCGCGCCGCCATCCAGGATCACGATGGCGGGGGTCGTATCGCGAAGTGCCAGGGCGGCATTTTCGGGCCGTTCCACCCGCACCTTCAGCCCCATCCGCTCGACAACGCGGGATACGACCACGCAATTGACTGACGAACTCCCCACCACCAGGACATGGGACGCGTTCAAATACCTGTCTTCAATCATCCGGAGCCTTCGGCTTTCCTCGATCGGCGCGCCGTCACGCAATAACGCAATTCAGGGTTGAGACATCCGCAACCTACGTGACGACATGCCGCCGAGGAAAGTAGGAAATCGCACCATATCCCGCGAGAACTTCCCGGGAATGATCGGGCGCGGAGTATCTCGCCAGCTCCATGGAGGGTCATCCTACACAAGGCGTCACGGCTCACCACGAAAGATGCGCGTCCAAGCTCCCGCATTTTCCGGAACCAGTCACTATCATTTGATACTATCCGGCCCCCGTGGCGTTTCCACATGAAAAAGCCGTCCGCCAGACGGCGAACGGCTTTTTCTCATCTTCATGGCGGTCCGCGATGGACCGGCGGACGAGGATCAGGCCTGGCCCTGGGTCACGACCACGGGGATCAGGAGATCGCCCCAGTTTCCGTTGCCGCCGTGATGGCGGGCGGAACGCACGAGTTCGACCGATACGCCCGATTCCACCGCCTTCATGACGGACTGGTTGAGGCGGTGCAGATCGTTTGCCACCATGCGGATCATGGCCTGCTGGTCGGCACTCATGCTGGAGGACTGTTCCTCGGCACGTTCCTTGACGCGAGTGTTGGGAGCCATTTTTTTATCTCCTGTCGATCCTTGTGCCCTTCGGGCGTTTCCTCTTGTTCTAAGACATTATTCGGCGGCCGGCCTGAACTGGTCGTGTTCGGTCGATTCCTTCATGGCGGTGGTC
Organism: uncultured Mesorhizobium sp.; assembly: GCA_950071955.1. Taxonomy (GTDB): domain Bacteria; phylum Pseudomonadota; class Alphaproteobacteria; order Rhizobiales; family Rhizobiaceae; genus Aquibium; species Aquibium pacificus. The sequence goes on from CATMOC010000111.1 coordinate 5,104, forward strand.
GACGAGGTGCCGCCGGTGATCGCCATGGAGACCGCGTCGAAATATCCGGTGCCGACCTCGCGCTGGTGCTTGGTCGCGGTGTAGCCGTTCACCTCGGAAGCGAACTCGGCTTCCTGCAGCTCGGAATAGGCCGCCATCTGACGCTCCTTGTAGCCGCGGGCGAGTTCGAACATGCCGTAGTTCAGCTGGTGGAAGCCAGCCAGCGTGATGAACTGGAACTTGTAGCCCATCGCGCCGAGCTCGCGCTGGAATTTTGCGATGGTCGCGTCGTCCAGGTTTTTCTTCCAGTTGAAGGACGGCGAGCAGTTGTAGGCCAGGAGCTTGTCGGGGTGATGCTTGCGCACGCCGTCGGCAAACTTCTTCGCCTGCGCGAGGTCGGGCTTCGACGTCTCGCACCAGATCAGGTCACAGAAGGGCGCATAGGCCACCGCGCGGGCGATGCAGGGCTCGATGCCGTTCCTGACGTTGTAGAAGCCTTCCGCCGTGCGGCCGGCATTGTAGTCGACGAAGGGCTGGTCGGTCTCGTCGATGTCTGAGGTGAGCAGCTTGGCGGCCTCTGCGTCGGTCCGGGCGACGACGAGGGTCGGGACGCCCATCACATCGGCGGCGAGACGCGCGGCGTTCAAGTTGCGGATGTGCGCAGCGGTCGGGATCAGCACCTTGCCGCCGAGATGACCGCACTTCTTCTCCGACGCCAGCTGGTCCTCGAAGTGGACGCCGGCGGCACCGGCCTCGATGTAGGCCTTCATGATCTCGAAGGAATTGAGCGGTCCGCCGAAACCGGCTTCGGCGTCGGCCACGATCGGGGCGAACCAGGTGTCGACCGAGAGGCCGTTGCCCTCCGAGGTCTCGATCTGGTCGGCGCGCTGCAGTGTCTTGTTGATGCGCTTGGCCAACTCGGGGCCGGCATTGGCCGGATAGAGGGACTGGTCGGGATACATCGCGGACGCCGTGTTGGCGTCGGCGGCGACCTGCCAGCCGGAGAGATAGATCGCCTTCAGGCCGGCGCGCACCATCTGCATGGCTTGGTTGCCGGAGAGCGCTCCCAGCGCATTGACGAAATCCTCCTGGTGGATGAGCTTCCACAGCCGGTTGGCGCCCATTTCGGCCAGCGAATACCTGATCTGGACGGAGCCGCGAAGGCGCTTCACGTCTTCCGGCGTATAGGGGCGTTCGATGCCGTCGTAGCGGCCTTCCGGCGCCGAGGGGACGAGATTGTAAAAATCAGTCATCATAATCTCCGAGTGGTTCTTCCGGGCAGTTCGGGTGGCTGACGCTTCCCAACGTTGATGCGACAGCATTTACATTGCGATGCAGCAAAGAACGAGGGAAACCGCATTTTCGTTCGGATAATTCGGGTGAAGATGTCTTGTGTTTGACAATTGGCTTTTGTAAATTTGTCAAGAATGTCAAAGGTGCAATTTTGTAAAGTTTCGTAAAGGCAAGCGAAATGGCCGAGCAGAAGATTTTCGCCGGGCCGCGGATTCGGCGCGTGCGCAACTCGAAGGGCCTCACCCAGACTGCGATGGCGGAAGGTCTCGGGATCTCCCCCTCCTACCTCAACCTGATCGAGCGCAACCAGCGGCCTCTCACCGTCCAACTGATCCTGAAGCTCGCGTCGGTCTACAAGATCGATCCCGAGGAGTTGCAGGCGCAATCGGGCGGCTCGATCGCGACGCTGAAGGAGGTGTTCGCCGATCCGCTGCTGGCGGGAGAACTGCCCGGCGACCAGGAACTCATCGAGATCGCGGAGGCGGCCCCGAACGCCTCGGCGGCCATGGTGAAGCTCTTCCGCGCATACCGGGAACAAGCCGAGAGGCTCTCCGACCTCACCGAACTGCTCGCGCGGGAGGGGCGCGCGACGGCGCTGTCGGGCGCCCGCCTGCCGATCGACGAGGTGAGGGAAACTTTCGAACGGCGCGCCAACCATTTTCCAGGGATCGAGGAAGAGGTCTCGGCGTTCCATGCGCTGTTCGAACCGGCCGAAGACCTGATCGTCGCGCTCAAGGCCTGGCTCAAGCGCGAACACGGCATCGTGGTGCGCGTGCTGCCTGTCGCCACCATGCCGAACTGGCGGCGGCGCTACGACCGGCATTCCCAGCGGCTGTTCATATCGGAGCGCCTGTCGCCCTTCGACCAGTTGCGAGAGATTGCCATGGAGGCCTGCCTGCTGCGGATGAACGTCGCGGTCGCGGGCGAGATACAGGCGCTGAAACTCTCTTCCGACGAGGCCCGCCGGCTGGCGCGGTTCGAGATCGGACGCTATGCGGCGCACGCGCTGATGATGCCGTACCAGGCGTTCCTCGCCGCAGCGCAGCGCTCGCGCTACGACATCGACGTGCTTCGCTCGCGGTTCGGCGTTTCGTTCGAGCAGGCGGCCAACCGGCTCACCACGCTTCAGAAGCCCGGTTCCGCGGGCGTTCCCTTCTTCATGCTGGAAGTCGACAATGCGGGCAATCGCTTCCGCCGGGCGGGCGCTCAGGGCTTTCCGCAGAGCCGATTTGGGGGAGGATGCCCGAAGCTCGCCGTGCATGCCGCCTTCACCCAGCCGGGCCAGATCCTGGTCGAGGCGGTGGAGATGCCGGACGGGGCGGAATTCCTGACCATCGCGCGCACGCTGGAAGGGCCGCAGGGTGCCTTCTCGGAGCGGCCCCGCCGCACCGCGATCCTGCTCGGGTGCGACATCGGCTTCAGGGACGAAATCGTCTATTCGGCCGCCCTGGCGAGCGCCTCGCCCTCGCGCGGCGACAAGCCGGGCCATGTGCCGGCCATACCGATCGGCCCCGCCTGCCGCCTGTGCGAACGCTCCGGCTGCCTCGCCCGCGCCGAGCCGCCGGTCACGCGGCCGCTCGGGCTGGACGAGATGGTGACGGGGCTGAGTGCCTTCGATTTCAGGTGAAGAGCATCAAGAAGTCGGCGCGGTTGCCCAGTTGTCGTAGCGTGATATTATGACTTGTGTAGTCAACAATATCAACTGAATGCATCGGAAGCGCCGCATGTCGACAGCCACCGCCCACGTTCCGACCGCCAACGCATCCCGCTACCTGCAACAGCTATGCAAGCACTGGAGCCACAAGCTCGACGTGGCGTTCGACGAGCGGGCCGGGACCGTTCGCTTCCAGGATGCGGTGGTTTCCATGTCCGCGAGCGAGCAGGGGCTGTCGGTGACTGTCGAAGCGACCAACGAGGAGATTCGCGATCGCATCGAGGGTGTCGTGCAGAGTCATCTCGACCGTTTCGCCTTTCGCGAGGCGCCGCTTCCGTTCCAGTGGTCGTAGCGCCGGCGCGCGCCTCAGAGCCGCCAGGATCTGTGCCTACATCTCCACCACGACGTTCCCGATCACCTTGCCGCCCTCGACCGCCTCGTGCGCGGCGGCGATGTCGTCGAGCGGAAAGCGCGCGCCGATCGTGTGCTTCAGCGTTCCGGCCTCCAGCATCCAGGTTAGTTCGGTGACGGCTGCGCTGCGCTCCTCCTGTCTGAGTTCATAGACCAGGTAGAACTGGATCGTCAGGCTGCCCCAAAGGCCGGCGGTGAAAGAGACCGGAATGTCGGCCGGAACGTTCGATCCGTAGCAGACCAGCTTGCCGTACTGGGCCAGTACGCCCTTCGGCAGGAGCGGCGCGGTGGAGGAGAGGTCCATGTCGAGGATGGCGTCCGCGCCCTTGCCGCCGGTCAGTTCCTTCACGCGCGCGGCGACGTCCTCGTTCTTGTAGTCGATGATCTCGGCCGCGTCGGCCGAGCGGGCATGATCCGCCCGTTCCTTCGAGGCGGTGACGATCACGCGCGCGCCTCGCTGGACGGCCATCTGTGTGGCGTAGTGGCCGACCGCCGCCGCGCCACCGGTGACGAGGATCGTCTTGCCAGGGGCGGCTCCCGCCAGCGTCACGCCATGCACGGCTGTCAGTGCCGGTATGCCGAAGCAGGCGCCGGCGTCGAAGCTCGTATTGTCGGGAAGCTTCACCGCCTGCACGCCGGGCACCACGATGTATTCGGCCGCCGTGCCGAAAGCCCGCTTCCACTGGCCGTTCCAGATCCAGACGCGCTCGCCGACGCGGCTTTCGGCAACCCCTTCGCCGACGAGGTCGATCACGCCGGCGCCATCGGAGTGTGGGATGATGCGTGGCGCGATCAGCGGCCGGCCGCGGCGGCTCTTTACATCGGAAGGGTTCGCGCCCGACGTCTTCAGCTTGACGCGGACCTCGCCCGGACCAGGCTTCGGCGTCTCGACTTCGCCCACCACGAGCACGTCG
>CATMOC010000112.1 GCA_950071955.1 uncultured Mesorhizobium sp.
CGGCCGGGACGTGCCGACCATCGTCGACCTGATGCCGTCGGGGCGGTTCCTGATGGAAGAGTTCTTCTATGCCGGCGGCCTGCCTGTCGTCATGAAGATGCTGCTCGACGGCGGCAAGCTGAATGGCGATGCGCTCACCGTCTCGGGGAGGCCGGTCGCAGAGGAGATCGCGGAGGTACACAACTGGAACGAGGAGGTGATCCGCCCGGTGGCGCGCGCACTCACCCCGCAGGGCGGCATCGCCGTGCTGCGCGGCAATCTCGCGCCCAATGGCGCGGTGATAAAGCCCTCGGCCGCGAGCCCGCATCTCATGAAACATCGCGGCCGGGCGGTCGTGTTCGAGGACATCGACCACTACAAGGCGCGCATCGAGGACGAAAACCTCGACATCGACGAGAACTGCGTGATGGTGCTCAAGAACTGCGGCCCGCGCGGCTATCCCGGCATGGCGGAGGTCGGCAACATGGGCCTCCCGCCGAAGGTCCTGAGGAAAGGCATCACCGACATGGTCCGCATCTCCGACGCGCGCATGTCGGGCACGGCCTACGGGACGGTGATCCTGCACACGGCGCCGGAAGCGGCGATCGGCGGGCCGCTGGCGATCGTGGAAGACGGCGACATGATCGAGGTCGACGTCGAGGCGCGGCGCCTCCATCTCGACGTGCCACAGGAGACGATCACGGCGCGCCTCGCCGCCTGGACGCCTCCCGTTGCGGAACCCGGGAGCGGCTATGCTCGGCTCTTCCACCTCCACGTCGGCGGAGCCGACACCGGTGCGGATTTCGACTTCCTCATCGGCCAGCGCGGACATGCGGTGCCCCGTGAAAGCCACTGAACCCACACGGATCGCCATCGTCGGTCTGGGCAAGATCGCGCATGACCAGCACATCCCGTCGATCGGCCGCAATCGCGTCTTTACGCTCGCGGCGACCGTCAGCCGGGGATCGAGCCTGCCGGGGTTCGACCACTACGCCAGGCTTGGCGACCTGCTGAGCGCGCGGCCGGACGTGAAGGCGGTGGCGCTGTGCGTGCCGCCGCAGGTGCGGTTCGGCATGGCCTGGGAGGCGCTGCAGGCGGGACGCGACGTGCTGCTCGAAAAGCCGCCCGGGGCGACCGTCGCCGAGGTGTACGCGCTCGCCGACCTCGCCCGCGCAAGAGGGCGGACGCTCTTCGCCACCTGGCATTCTCGCTTCGCGCCGGCGGTCGCCCCAGCGAAGGACTGGCTCGCGCAGCGGGAGGTGAAGACCGCGCGGATCGTCTGGCGCGAGGACGTGCGCAAGTGGCATCCCGGCCAGGCCTGGATCTGGCAGGCCGGGGGGATGGGAGTCTTCGACCCGGGCATCAACGCGCTGTCGATTCTGACCGAGATCATGCCGCGTCCGGTGCACCTGACTTCCGCCGAGCTGGAGTTTCCCGAAAACTGCGAGACGCCGATCGCGGCGCGGCTTGCGTTCGAGGACACGCAGGGCTCGGCCGTCACAGCCGATTTCGACTTCCGCCAGACCGGTCCGCAGACCTGGGACATTTCCGTCGAGACCGCGGAGGGGTCGCTGAAGCTCTCGGCCGGGGGAGCGAGAATGGAAATCGACGGCCGGCCGGTCGACCAGCCGGCCGAAGCCGAGTATGACGGCATCTACGCCCGCTTCGCCGAGCTTCTCGCCGCGGGCGAGAGCGACGTGGACGCATCTCCGCTGGTCCATGTCGCCGATGCCTTCATGCTGGGACGGCGCATCGTGACGGACCCGTTCCACGACGAGTAGCCGCGCGCGAAGCGGCCGGACAAGCCCACGAAAGGAATATCATGACCGACAGCTATCAGCCGGGCGGCAAGCACCTCATTGGCGGCGAGTGGGTCGCGGGCGACGCCACATTCCAGTCGCAGCCGGCATCGGGCGCGCCGCACAGCTTCGCCGCCGGGACGGCCGCGCATGTCGATCGCGCGGCGAAGGCCGCCGAGGAGGCGTTCTGGTCCTACGGCTATTCTTCGCGCGCCGATCGCGCCGCCTTCCTGAACGCCATCGCCGACGCCATCGAGGCACGCGGGGCGCAGATCACCGAAATCGGCAGTTCCGAAACCGGCCTGCCCGCCGCGCGGCTCGAGGGCGAGCGTGGCCGCACGACGGGCCAGCTGCGGCTGTTCGCCAGCCACATCGAGAAGGGCGACTATCTCGACCGGCGCCACGACGCTGCCTTACCGGATCGCAAGCCGGCGCCGCGCCCGGAAATCCGCCTCGTCCAGCGTCCGATCGGTCCCGTCGGCGTGTTCGGTGCGTCGAACTTCCCGCTCGCCTTCTCCACCGCGGGCGGCGACACGGCCTCCGCGCTGGCAGCCGGCTGTCCGGTGGTGGTCAAGGGTCACCCCGGCCATCCCGGCACGGCCGAGATTGTCGCGGAAGCGATTCTCGAAGCGATCGGCAAATGCGGCGTGCATCCGGGCGTCTTCTCGCTCGTGCAGTCGAATTCCCGCGAGGCCGGCGAGGCGCTGGTCCAGCATCCGCTCATCAAGGCGGTGGGCTTCACCGGGTCGCTGAAGGGCGGCCGCGCGCTCTACGATCTCGCCTGCGCGCGCCCGGAACCGATCCCCTTCTTCGGCGAACTCGGCTCGGTCAATCCGATGTTCCTGTTGCCGGAGGCGCTGAAGGCGCGCGGCGGCGACATCGCCTCGGGCTGGGCCGGCTCGCTGACCATGGGCGCGGGCCAGTTCTGCACCAATCCCGGCGTCGGCATCATCATCGAAGGCGCGGAGGCGGACGCCTTCGAGGCGACCGCGTCCGAAGCGCTCGGCAAGATGGCGGCGCAAGTCATGCTGTCTGACGGCATCGCTGGAGCCTTCCGGACCGGGCAGTGCCGCGTGCGCGACACGGACGGCGTGCGCGAACTGGTGGCCGTCGATGCGGAAGGCCGCAATGCCGGGCCCTGGCTCTACGCGGTCCCGGGCGAGACGTTCCTCGCGAATCCCTCGCTTGCGGAAGAGGTGTTCGGTCCGCTCGGCATCCTCGTGCGCGCCAGCGACGAGGACGAGATGATCGAAGTGGCGCGCGGGCTGGAAGGCCAGCTCACCTGCTCGCTGCATCTCGACGATGGCGATCTGCCGCTGGCTTCCCGGCTGATGCCCGTTCTGGAGCGCAAGGCCGGACGCCTGCTCGCCAACGGCTTCCCGACCGGCGTCGAGGTGGTCGATTCCATGATGCATGGCGGGCCGTACCCTGCGAGCACCAACGTCTCGACGACGTCGGTCGGCACGCTGGCGATCCGCCGCTTCCTGCGGCCGGTGGCCTACCAGAACATGCCGGAGGCGCTGCTACCGCTGGACCTGCGGGAGCGGTAGCATCGCGCGCGCCTGGCGGCTGCGCGACTCAATCCGGCGTCCCGCTTTCGAAACAATAGCGCACCCGGCAGGTGTCCTCGCGGCCTGCCGGGAGCAGCCGGATCGACGGCTTTTCCGTGATGTCGCCCGAAAAACCCTCGGGGTCGCCATGGCCGGTCCAGCTCTCGACCGAGAGGAAGGGCGCGCCGGGCCGGGTCCACAGGGCGAGATGGGGAAAACCCTCCGTCTCGATCTGGATCGCGGAACCGTCCGGCGAGCGGAAGCGCAGGCCGCCGCTGCGCACATCCAGGAAGCAGAGCGCCTCGTTGGCGAGAAGCTCGTCCGTCAGCGGCAGGTCCCGCCCGTCGAGCGGCACTGGCCGGGTCGTCGACCTGAATAAGCCGCGCGGCGAGATCTCCGGCACGAAAAGCTCCTCCACCTCGTCGAACTCGATGCCGTGCCCGGCGCGGGACGTCGCGGAAAAGGGCCAGCGGAAGCCGGGATGGATGCCGATCGCGAAGGGAAGCGGGCGTGTGTCGGTGTTCCGGACCGAGAACGCGGCTTCGAGCGCGCTTTCGTGCAATCGGTAGCGGACGGAGAGTTCGAAGCGGAACGGATAGCAGGCCAGCGTCTGTGCGCTTTCGGTTAGCCGCAGCAGCGCCGAACTCTCGTCATGCTCGACCAACCGGAAGTCGAGCGACGAGGCGAAGCCGTGAACGCCCATCGGATAGGGTTCGCCGTCGACCCGGACATGGCCGTCGTTCGACCAGCCGACCAAGGGGAAGAGGATCGGGGATACGGCGCCCCAGAACCGGGCGTCCGGCTGCCACATCAGTTCGCGGGCGACCACGCTCCACTCCCGAATCTCCGCCCCGCGCAAGGCGATGCGCGCGCGGTCGTTCCGGCTTTTCAGTTCGATGACGTCGTCCGCCAATCGGGGAATTCCCTTGCGATGCATCGTCATGGTCCGCGGTCGCCGATCGGCGACGGGGCACATGACACACCTTCGCAACCCTGCACCGGAAAACCGGCAGCGTCGAGGACCGGGGGCTATTCCGGATCAGATGCCGGCGCTGACGAAGGGCACGACGCTGAGGTTGTCGGTGACCTTCGTCACTCCGCGCGTGTTCTCCGCGGCGACCACGACGGCCCGGCGCACCGGTTCGTCGCTGACACTGCCGCGAAGATGGACCTCGCCGTTCTTCACGTCGACGTCCACCATGGCAAGCGGGTTCCAGCGCTGCGCCTCGATCTCGCCGAGGATGCTGCGGCGGATGGCCAGGTCGTCCGCCGGCCCGGCCGTGTTCTCTTCGATGCGGTGGGAGAGTGCGACGAGGAAGTTCGCGCGGCTGATGATGCCCACGATCTTGCCCTCGCGCACCACGGGCAGCCTCTTGAATCCCTTGCGCTCCATGAGTGAGATGACCTCGTCCAGCGGCGTCTCGGGACCGACCGTGACGACGTCGGTCGACATCACGTCGCTCACCTTCCTCGTACGCGCGCGGACGTACTCGTCCGCTGATGCCTGAGGGCTGAGCCACAGTTCGACCCAACCCGGACGATGCTTCTCGGTTCCGATCTCCGCCCGGCGCAAAAGGTCTCGCTCGGTGACGATGCCGGCCAGCTTGCCGGCCGCGTCGACCACCGGAAGCCCGCTGACGCGATGCTCCAGCATGGTCCTTGCCGCATGCGCGACGGTCGCGTCGATCCGTACGGTCGCGGCACCGGCCGTCATGATGTCGCCTGCCTTCATGGGAATGTCTCCTCGAACGGATTGCGGGGCGGCTCTCGATCGCGCCTTCTCGATCATGCCGACGACATTTACCGTCGGCGGAAGCGGCCGGGCATTGATCCGCGTCAAGCGGATCGGCTAGGCCTCACGCGCGTTGCCGCCAGAGCGTCGCAATGGGATCGTATGGCCCACGACACCCGTACAGTCGTCCAGCGAACTCGATCCAGCAGGAAATCCGATGCCGCAAGTCCTGACCCTGACCCTCAACCCGACGATCGACGTATCGGGGGAGGCCGAAGCCGTCCGGCCGATCCGCAAGATCAGGACGACCCGGACACGTTTCGATCCCGGCGGTGGCGGGATCAACGTCGCCCGCGTGGTCTCGGTGCTCGGCGGAGACGCCGAGGCCGTCTATCTCGGCGGCGGCGAGGTGGGCCAGATCCTCGACCGGCTTCTGAAGGAAAAAGGCATCCGGACCCACAAGATCGCGATCGACGGCCAGACGCGGCTGGGTTTCATCGTGCACGAGCAGAGCACCGGCCTCGAATACCGCTTCGTGCCGGAAGGCGCGCCCGTCCCGGCCGCCAGCCTGCGGCAGGCCTTCGACTACGTGCGGTCGCATGCGGCGGAGTATGTGGTGGGAAGCGGCAGCCTACCGGAAGGTACGCCCGAGGACTTCTATGCCGAACTGGCCGCGGACGTGGCGGCGCGGGGCGGGCGGTTCCTGCTCGACACCTCGGGGCCGGCGCTCCGTGCGACGCTGGAACGGGCAAAGGTCTTCCTGGCCAAGCCGAGCCTCGGCGAACTCGAGCAGGTCGCCGGCCGCAAGCTTGACGCCGACAGCGCAGGTGAGGCCGCGGCCGAGATCGTCGCGCGCGGCGCGGCCGAGCTGGTGGCGGTCACGCTGGGGGCCGACGGAGCGATCCTCGCCTCGCGCAAGGGGATCGTGAGGCTACCGACCATCCCCGTGCGTGTCCGCTCGGCGACCGGGGCGGGCGACAGTTTCCTCGCCGCAATGGCCTGCGCCTTAATGGAGGGGCGTTCGGAGGAAGAAGCCTTCCGGTTCGGCATCGCCGCGGGTGCGGCGGCGGCCATGACGCCGGGGACGGAGCTTTGCCGGCGGCAGGACGTCTTCGATCTCTACGAGCGCTGCAAGGCGCTCTGAGCGCGCGTCAGCCGAGTTCGATCCAGGCCGGCGCGTGGTCGCTGGCGCCTTCGCGGCCGCGCACCTCTCGGTCGACGCCTGCGCCGGCGAGCCGGTCTTCCAGGTTGTTGCTGACCAGCAGATGGTCGAGGCGCAGGCCCGCGTCGCGCTGCCAGCGCTGCCGCTTGTAGTGCCAGAATGTGTAGATCCGCTCGTTCGAATGGAACCGGCGCAGCGCGTCGACCCAGCTTCTGCCTACCAGCTTGCGAAACGCCGCCCGGCTTTGCGGATGGACGAGCGCGTCATCGTCCCATGATTTCGTCGGGTAGATGTCGAGAGCGCCGGGCGCGACATTGAAGTCGCCGGCGAGCACCACCGGCGCGCCGGTCTTCCGCAGGTTCGTCGCGTGCTTGCGCATCCGCTCCAGCCGGGCGAGCTTGTAGTCGAACTTCGGCCCCGGCTGCGGGTTGCCGTTTGGAGCGTAGATCGAGGCGATCAGCACGCCGCGCACCGCGGCCTCGATGTACCGGCTCTGCTGGTCGTCGTCGTCGCCGGGCAGGCGGTCCCGCGTCAGCACCGGGTCGGCATCGCGCGCCAGGATGGCGACGCCGTTCCAGGTCTTCTGTCCCTTCCACACCACCCCGTAACCAGCCCTGTCGATGGCCTCGGCCGGAAAGTCCCGGTCGGTCGCCTTCAGTTCCTGAAGGCAGACGACGTCCGGCCGGGCTTCCTCAAGCCATTCCAGCAAGTTCTCCAGCCGGCGGTTGACGTTGTTGATGTTGAAGGTGGCGATCCTCATCCGGCGGCTGGTGCCAGGCGCGCGCACCATTCCCTCACCGCTTCGCCGACCGTGCGCAGATGGTCGGCCGCGGTGAAGCCGGAGACGGTCTTGCGCGGCTTCAGGTCGTGGTCGCCGTCTTCCAGCCAGAGGAGCTCGATGGCCGGAGAGAGCGCGTAGCCGGCCACCTCCTCCCGGGTGCCGAACTGATCGCGCGTGCCCTGGCAGATCAGCGCCGGCGTCTTCAGGCCGGCGAGATGCGCGATGCGCAGTTTCTCCGGACGGTCCGGCGGATGAAAGGGATAGCCGAGGCACAGCAGCCCGGCGATGCGGCCCGCCGCGAAAAGCTCGTCCGCGACCATCGAGGCGACGCGTCCGCCCATCGACTTGCCGCCGATCACCAGCGGCCCGTCCACAGTAAGGTCTTCGACCGCTTGCCGGTATTCCGGAATCAACGTCTCGGCGCGCGGCGGTGGCTTGCGCTGGCCGTCGCGCCGCGCCGCCATGTAGCCGAACTCGAACCGAACGACACGCAGACCTTCGTCCGCGAGAGCCCGGGCGATCGCTTCCATCGAAGGCGAATCCATCGCGGCGCCCGCGCCGTGGGCGAGCAGGACCGTCATAGGGGCGGTGTCCGGTCCGCTGGTCAGGAATTTCACCGCGTCTCGCCCTCCCTGCTTAGTTTCGCGCCGTCACCTTGATTTAGCGCCGGCACCAGTCTCCGGCTATGGCCGACCCGCGGAAGGTGCTCGCCAGCGAAAGCGGCACGGTCGTCAGGAAGCCGGCCTCAGGTCTGCGACGGCGAAAACCTCCGTTGCGGAGGACGTAGCCGGTTGCGCCGCCAGGGAGCCGACCGTCCAGACGGTGACCGCCTCCGCCTTGCCCTTGACTGAAATCCGGTCGACTTCGACGAGGTCGAAGCGGTCGCGGATGCGCCGCGCGGTCTCGTCGCCGATGAGCAGAGGCGTGCCATAATCCTTCGTGCGTCCCTCCAGGCGGGATGCGAGGTTGACGGCATCGCCGAGCGCCGAATAGTCGAAGCGCCGGTCCGAGCCCATGTTGCCGACGACGCATTCGCCGGTGTTGATGCCCACGCCGATCGCGAAGCGGATTGGCGCTCCGTTGCCGGCTTCCGCCGCCAGTTCGCGGTTGAGCGGCTCGACGGCGCGGATCATCGCCAGCCCTGCCTCCACCGCATGGACCGCGTGGTCCGGATCGTCGAGCGGTGCGTTCCAGAAGGCCATGATGGCGTCACCGATATACTTGTCGATAGTGCCGCCGGCCTCCAGCACCGCCTCCGAAAGCGGATTAAGCAGCCGGTTCACCAGCGCTGTCAGCTTTTCGGGATCGTCCTTCATGGATTCCGCGATGGTCGTGAACCCCCTCACGTCGCAGAACAGGATGGTGATCGTACGCTTCTCGCCGCCGAGCTTCAGGCGCGAGGGGTCGCGCGCGAGCTTTTCAACGAGTGCCGGCGACAGGTATTGCGAGAAGGCGCGGGTGACCGTCTTCCGCAGCTTCCGTTCGGCGGCGTAGTCCTGCGCCCCTTGCGCGAGCGCCGTACCCACGAAGGCCAGCGCTGGCGCCAGAGGCGGGAAATGGATGCGACCGAAGCGCAGCAACAGGAAGTAACCCAGCGCGAAAACCCCGACCGCAAGGAGGCTGCCGGCGATGGTGCGCCAGCCAGTGGCGCGCCAGACCGCATAGGCCGCGAGCAGCGCGCCGAGCAAGTTGGCCGCGATCACGGCCACGAGGGGCGCCGGCCGGATGAACAGCCCGTGCCGGAGATTGTCGAGGATCGTGGCCTGGAGTTCCGCGCCGGCGATGAGCCGCCCCGTCCGCGGCGTCCACGACGTCGCATAGGCGTCCGCCCCTCCGCCTTCGACGGTTGGCGCGGATTGCAGCGATAGCCCGACGATGGCGATACGGCCTCTCAGCGTGTCGGGCGGCAGGAAGGTCCCGGGATCGAGCGCCTGGTAGTACGAGATGGTGGGATAGGTGCGGGCCGGTCCGAAAGTCTGGATCAACGCGCCCGGCGGCGCTTCGGGGGCCTGGACGCCGGTGCTTTCCAGAAGCGTGGCGGCAAAGCCGTCCGGATAGGGCGGAAGCCTGCGCAGCGTCCCGTCGCGGTCGAGCACGATCGTCGAGGGCACCGTGTTGCGCGGGAACCCGTTCAGAGCGACGAGGGAGCGCCCGGGATTGTCGTACAACGATGGGTATGTCACGCCGCGGTCGAGGAGGAAGTCTCGGGCTGCCTGGCGATCGTCGGGGACGTCGATGCCCAGCAGGTGCAAAAACGTCGGCGCGAAGTCCACATTGCCGCTGGGCACGTCGATCTCCACGCCCGCCTTCAGGTCCGGGCCGG
>CATMOC010000113.1 GCA_950071955.1 uncultured Mesorhizobium sp.
CATCTCCTGCTCGCCGGCCTCGATCTTGGAGATGTCGAGCAGGTCGTTGACGAGATCGAGCACATGGTTGCCCGACCGATTGATGTCGCGGAGATAGTCCCGGTACCGGTCATTGCCCATCGGACCGAACTTTTCGTCCATCATGAGTTCGGAAAACCCGATGATGGCGTTGAGCGGCGTGCGAATCTCGTGGCTGACGCGGGCAAGGAACTCCGATTTCTGCGACGAGGCGCGTTCAGCCAGGGCGCGCGCGTGGGTGAGTTCCTCCTCCGCCCGCTTCCACTGGGTAATGTCGCGCATGACTGCGCAGTAGCCGTTGCCGCCGGGCAGGCGGCCGATCGTCATGAAAAGCGGGATGAACCGGCCCTGCGCCTCGCGGCCGATGACTTCCCGTCCGTCGTTGAGCACGCTCGCCACTCCGTTCTCGGACAGGCTCTCGAGATAATCGCGCGCCGCCCGCTGGCTCTCGACGGCGAAGAGCACCGCGAACGGTTTGCCTGCCACCTCCTTGTCCTCGTAGCCGAACAGCGCTTCCGCCGGCCGGCTTATGGACCGGATCATCCCCTCGGGGGTGATCAGGACGACGCCGTCGGTGGCCGTATCGAGGATGGTGCGCATTTCCTCGACGCGGTCGCCAAATCCCGTGGCCGATTCCTCGTCGGGCCCTGACGCCACGGGGAGGGGCGGCGCCACCTCCAGCGGGCTCAAGGCCAGAAGCAGCGCCTTGCCGCCCATCCACGGGACCGACTGGAGATGCGCCCTTACCGGGATCGTGTGGCCGGCCTTGGTGGAAAGGACGGTGCCCCGCGCGGGTTCGCCGTCTTCGGTTTCGGATTGATACGGCTCGAGGAAAAGCTCGCCGAGGCCGCCGCTCTCCTCGAGGTCGTCGAGTGATTCGTATCCCGTCAATTCGCAGAAGGCCCGGTTGGCGAAGAGCAGCCTGTCGCCGCGATGGATCAGCAGCGGGAGCGGGAGCCGTGACAGCACCTCGGCATCGGCATCGGGTGCCGGCGCGTCGCTGACGAGCGAGGAGACGGCGGAAGGCAGAAAAGGCAGGTCGGCTGGGCCGTGCGTTTCGGGTTGCACTGCCGGATCCACGGGATCGGGTTGCCCAACGTCCTCAGAGACTTCCTCGATTCCAGCCGCGTCGACTTCGCCGTCGCCACCCTGTGAGGCGGCGGTGGCACCGTCCACGGGCTGGAGGGAAACATCCTCCATGTCGACATCGTCCGATTCAGGTGCTTGGAAGCCCTGTGCGGCGACGTCTTCCACTTCCTCGCGGCTCTCGTACGCCTGTCCGTCGAACACGTGTCCTGCATGTCTTGCGGGAAGGCGGTCGCCGTCGAATGCAACTTCCTCGGGAAGCGCCGGGGCTCGTTCTTCTTCGTGAGGGATTGGTGCTTGCCCATCGCCAGCATCGGCGTCCGACGCGGGCTGCTCCGGCGGCAGCGGTTCGTCGAAGAGTTCCTCCTCGACTTCGATGTATGGCAACTCCTCGACCAATCGCGGGTCGTTCGCTTCCGGTTCATCCGATCGCGAGGTCGCGTCGGAGAGGAGCGGCAATACGGTCGTGTCCTCTTCCGCCTTCTGCGGCGGGACCTGATCAACGGGAATGGGCGGAGCAACTGGTTCCGTGTCCGCGAGAGTTTCGCCATTTTCCGCCGCACGCTCAGACTCAGGTTGCCGCGCGGATGGCTGCGTCACCTCCTTGAGGCGGTCTCCGATCTCGCGAAAGGCGTTGCGCTCGACGGGCGAAAGGCCGCGCTCGGGTTGGTTTGGACGGTGTTCGGCAAGACGGATGATCTTGTCGGAATAGCGCCGGTAGCGGGCCTCCTCGATCGCTATGACGGGGGTCTCTCCCCGGAACGGATCGTCACTGCTCTCCGGGGCAGGGTCGGCCGGCGCAGCGGGAGCAGTCTCCGGTTCGTCGGTCGCGATCAGCCCGGCTTCCGCCGAGTCGACCACATCGTCGGAGGGCGCGGCTTGCGCGGGTTTGTTGCCGTCATCCGCGGCAGGGACCGGTTCTTCGGCCTCAGGCGCGGGGATTTCCTCCGCCGCGGACACATTCGGCAGCAACGTCGGGGGCCGGGGAGCCGCGACGGCGTCACCCAGGCGAGCGATCCCGAAACCGCGAAACCCCTCGAACGACCGGTTGCGCGCATAGACGGGAAGGGCGGCGAGATCGACGGGGGCTGCAAGGTCCGTCCCCTCGATCGGCCACAGCACCGTTCTGCCGGACCAGGTATCGCGACGCTCCAGCAGACCCGCGATCTCGTGGCCGGGGTCCATGCCGAAATGCTCCGCGACCTGCGCGAAAGAACGGCCGATCACTGCCGTCTCCGCGGCCCCGACCGCGATCAGGAACTCGGGCGATATGCTGCTGAAATTACCAACGGCGTCCGTGCGCCACGCAAACCGCACGGGAGCGGTGTTCCGATACTCTGTCGCAGGCGCAGGGCTCCGAGGCACGGAGATGTTCTCCGCGTCTTCCAGCGCGGGCTGCGTTTCTTCGGGCGCTGACTCTGTCTCCTCAATGACGGGTGCCGGACCCTCATCGGGCGCGGGAAGACCCTCTTCGCCGACGGATGCGACTGGTTCCGACGACGATGCAGGAGGGGGTTCTTCCTGCGCATCGGCCGCAGCCGCGGCATCCGCTTCGAAATACCATCTGTCTATGCCGGTCCGATGCTCGGGCGACACCTCGTCCTCCGCACCCGCGTGTGCCTCGGGCGCGACCTCTGGCGACCAGGAATCGGCGGTATCGTCCCCGACGTCCGGAAGCTCTGCCGCCGGAGAAGCCGGGGTCCACGGGGAGCGTCCGGGGCCGGATTCGCCTTGCAGGAGCCCGCGCTCCTGCAGCGCCTTCGGGTCCGGCTCCTCGTCGCCCTCGAAGAAGTCATCGTGGTGGTAGAGGTCCGGGTCGTCGACCGCGACCAGGAGGTGCATTCCCGGTTCGTCCGTCAGGCGCGCGATCCCCGCCGGTATGCGGCCGCTCGCGGCGGGGATGAGGCGCTTGACCAGGCGGTCCTGCGCGTCCGCGACGTCGGCGACGAGGCCGTCGACGGTTTTCGTTTCGATGCCGAGAGCCTGGAATCCCGGAGTGGCGGCGACGACCGTCGCGCCCGAGAGCAGAGCGGCGAAGTAGCCGGCCTCGCTGAAGCCCGAGATGGCCAGCCTTGCCAGTTCGCCCGGGTTGCGGTCGTCTCCCGCCGCCGGGGGAGCGGCCAGCAGGATCCCAACCTCGCCATCCGGCAGCGTCACGCTGCTTGCGAGGAAAGGTATGGCGCGGCTCGTAACGCCGGAAGCGAGCCTGACGAGGAGGGGTCGGTCCGTCCCGATCCGCGGGAACCCCGTCGTCGCCGCAATCTGGCGCCGCTGCGCGAACCCGAGCCCGGCCGAGGCGCCCATGATGGCCTCGATGTCGGGAAAGCCGAACAGCTTCGCCCCGGGACCGTTCGCCCAGATCACTTCCTCCAGGTCGGCCGAAAGAATCGCCAGCGCATGACCTGCGGCAAATCGCGCACGAACCGCGTCCAGAACCGCGATGTCGATGAAGGAATATTCGCTGGATGCCATCCACACCGATCCCGTCACGTCCGACTCCCCTTAAACCGGACGTTAAGACTTTGTTAGTAAAAGAGATGCCTCCCCGCGTCCACATTGCGGCCCCGGGCGGGCACGGTTTTGTGGCTCGTTGGTTAATCTCCCCGCCGTTTATGCTGCATTGCGAGAAAAATGTTGCAATGCACAAAAACTCTGCCTATATTGTGAGCATCAAGCGGCCAGAGAATGTTCAGCGTCAGGCCGTTGCCCGCAACAGGAAGGATTACCTCAGATGTCGAAAGCAGCAAAGACCGCAGAAACCATCGAATTCCCGACCTTCGACGCCGCCAAGGCGACCGACCAGTTCCGCTCCTTCGCCGAGAAGGGCGTCGAGCAGTCGAAGGAGGCCTACGCCAAGTTCAAGTCCAGCGCCGAGGAAGGCCAGAAGGCCGTCGAGACCGCCATGGAGACCATGAAGAAGGCCAGCACGGACCTGTCGCTGAAGTCGATTGCCGCGATGCGCGCCAACACCGAGACCGACTTCTCCTACATGGAATCGCTCCTCGGCGCCAAGTCGCTTTCCGAGGTGATCGAGCTCCAGACCGCCTACATGCGCAAGCGCATCGAGATGGCCGTCGACCAGGTCAAGGACATGCAGTCTGCGTCGACCAAGGCCGTTGACGAACTCTCGAAGCCGGCCAAGGACGCCTTCGAGAAGTCGATGAAGGAACTCAAGGTCGCCTGAGGCGTTCGATAGCCCAAGTACCCGGAGCGCGATCCTCTCCCCCACGCGCCCGGAGCCGCGACGGGCATCCTCCTCCCGCCTGTCGTGCAAATGAAAAGGGTCGGCTTCGCGCCGGCCCTTTTCCTTGCCGCGCATCGCGATCCGCCGCGTCTCCGCGCCGGTTTCCTGGCGCCGCTATGAGACAATCAATGCCGTTGCAGCGCTTGCATTCGCGTGCATTTGACCGTATTTGCACACTCGCTTCGTTGCACCGGGCGTGCGGTTGTAGCTCAGATGGTTAGAGCGCCGGATTGTGGATCCGGAGGTCCTCGGTTCGATCCCGAGCAACCGTACCATCACCTTCAAAGGGTTTACGCTGATCGCGGCCTGGCGCCGTTGCGAAGCCGTTCCCGTCCTTCGCCGCCCCGCCGTCGGATGGCGCTCGGTTGGCGACAATCCCCCACCTTCGTCATCCCAGGGCGAAGCCGGAGCGGTAGCGGAGGCGCAGACCCTGGGATCCATGTCTGAGAATCGCGGTGGCGTGAGGCTGTGCCGGAGACCGCCCTCGCCGCCACGCTTGAGGCGTTGCGGAGCCGCTCGCGTCCTCCCCCACCTCACGCGTTACCACTTCTCAGGCATGGATCCTCGGCTCTCCCTTCGCTTCGCTCCGGTCGGCCGAGGATGACGAAGGAGGCGGCTGCCGGCGTGGACGTGACCGGCGCCGACCCCAGCCGGATCAACGGCTTCCCCGAATTCCATCCACGCGCCCGCGACCGACGCCACAATATCCGGTGAGCGAAAGGATGGGCCATGGACGGGCGTGCGGCAACGGGAGACGAAAGGATGCTTCGGCGCGTCATCGCGCTGCTTGTCTCGTTCGCCGCCCTGGCCGAACGGGCCGCCGCGAGGTCCGCGCCGGTCCGCTGGTTCGTGCTCCTCATCTTGCGCCACGCGGAGGCGATATCGGAGAATTTCGTCTTCGAGGCGGCGCGAATGCCGTCACCGGCGCTGGAAGGGATCGCAGTGGTCGGCAACGATCCTGACGACGCGCTCCGCCTTGCCGCGCGGTTCTACGCGCTCGCGGCCGCGCTCTGCGCCCTGTTGCCCCTCGACGGCCTGTTTGGCGGGCGGGATGGGCGGCGCGGCCCGGCATCGGGTCGCGTCGGACCGGACTCGGGCTGCCCAGCGCGCGGCTGGACGCGGAAGGCGAACGACACGTCGTAGGGCAGGGCGCGCGGGGCGGACGACCGGTCATGGCCCCGATGGCGAAAAACATCCGCCTGGAAAACGCCGGCTCGACGCCGACCGGCGCGCTCGGTGCTGTCCAGACCGCTGCGACAGTCGAAACCCTGTGTCCGGATCGTCAGATACGCTCCTCGCCGCCCGCGACGGGGCCGCGAATCCGCGCAATCATAGTGGCCGCGCCGCCCGATCCAGCCAGGCGCGGTCTTCGCCGCCGAGCATCGGCCCGATCTCGGCGAGCACCCGCGCGTGATAGGCGTCAAGCCACGCCCGCTCCTCCACCGTGAGCAAGTCCGGGTCGATCAGGCGGCGGTCGAACGGGGCGAGCGTCAAAGTCTCGAAGGCATGCATCGGCTTGTCGCCGCCGGGGATCGTCTCCGGCTCGGTTACGACGATGAGGTTTTCCAGCCGGATACCGTAGTGCCCGGCCTTGTAGTAGCCCGGCTCGTTGGAGAGGATCATGCCGGGCAGCAGCTTCTCCGTGCCCGTCTTGGCGATGCGCTGCGGGCCCTCGTGCACGGAGAGATAGGCGCCGACGCCATGGCCGGTGCCGTGTCCGTAGTCGAGGCCGGCCTTCCACAGTGCGAGACGGGCGACGGCGTCGATGTCGGCGCCGCGCGTGCCGGCGGGGAACTTTAGCAGCGAGATGCCGATCATGCCTTTCAGCACCAGCGTGTAGCGCTCGCGCATCTCCCCGCTCGGCTGCCCGATCGGGACAGTACGCGTGATGTCGGTCGTGCCGTCCTGGTACTGCGCTCCTGAATCCACCAGGAACAGTTCGCCTTCGCCGAGCGTCCGGTTGGTCGCCTTCGTGACGCGGTAGTGGATGATCGCGCCGTTCGGTCCGGCGCCGGAGATCGTGTCGAAGGAAATGTCGCGCAGCGGCATCTGGGCTTCCTCGCCCGCCCGGCGGCGCGCCGCCTCCAGTTCGCTGACCGCGCCGATCTCGTCAACGCTGCCCGGCTGCTGGCGGTCGAGCCAGGCGAGATAGCGCGTCACGGCGGCGCCATCGCGGCGATGGGCGGCGCGGCTGCCGGCGAGTTCGGCCGCGTTCTTCGTGGCGCGCGGCAGGCGCGCCGGATCCGCCATCCTGACGACCTTGCCGCCATTCTCCTCGACCAGCATGCGCAGCTTTTCGGCGGCAAGCCCGTGATCGAGCCCGATCGCCGCGCCCGCCGCGGCGAGCCGCGCAATCTCGCCATCGAGTGCGGCGGGGTCCTTCAGGTCGGCAAGTTGGGTCAGATAGGCCTTCACCTTCATCGGTAGCTTGCGTTCGTCCATGAACAGCGTCGGCCGGCCTTCGGCGGACAGCACCGCGAAGCCCAGCGCCAACGGCGTGTGCGGCACGTCGCGGCCGCGGATGTTGAAGGCCCAGCACAGCGAGGCGGGGTCGGTGAGCACGCAGTGGTCGGCTCCGTCCTTCGCCACGATGGCGGCCAGCTCGGCGAGCTTTTCCTTGGCAAGGCGCCCGGCGAACCGCTCAGGATGGATTTCCACCGGCTCCAGCGGTGGTGCCGGCTGGTCGTCCCAGATCGCGTCGATCGGATTGCGCTCCACCGCAACGAGCGTGCCCTTGCGCTTTGCGACTGCCTTGCGCAGTGCGGCGGCGTCGCCGATCGTGTGCAGCCACGGATCGAAGCCGAGCCTGGTCCCTTCCAGCAGGTTCTCGGCGATCCACGCAGGGGGAGGGGTATCGACGAGGCTCTCGACCGCGAACAGTTCCGGGTCCACCTGCCCGGCCGCCTGCAGCGTGTAGCGCCCGTCGACGAAGAGGTGGGCGCCGTCGGCCAGGATCAGCGCCACTCCGGCCGAGCCGGTGAAACCCGTGATCCAGCGCAGCCGCTCGGCGCGTGCCGGCACGTACTCCCCCTGATGCTCGTCGGCGCGCGGCACGAGGAATCCGTCGATGCCCTCAGCCCCCAGCCATTCGCGCAGCCGCGCCACGCGCGGCGCGGCATGCGAGGGATCGGAAACGGCTTCGAAGGTCTGGAACATGTCTGGCTCGGACTATCCGGTTGGATGCGGCGCGACCCTAGTCGTGCCGGTGCGAACGCGCAACGGCCCACAGTATGGGGGAATCGGAAGGGAAATAGGTCGTGCCGCGACGCACAAAATTCATTTCGCACATGCGAACAGTGCATGGGTGGCATGCATGATCGGTGCTGGTAAAATGGGTCAGTGATCCTTACCTTCCGATGCGTGGAGGACAGAAACTTCCAACACGAAGGATTTTCGAGATGGCACAACAGACCGGATTTTTCCGCAACGCGGTCGGCGCACTCGTCGAGGCGCGCCAGCGTCAGGTGAACCGCTACGTCAACGGCGCCCTTCTCATGCTCGACGACGAGACGCTGAAGTCGCATGGCTACGACCGCAACGAGCTGAAGAAGCAGGGCGGCGCGTACTACATGTTCTGAGTTTTCGCGCGCGGGCCTCGGGGCGAGCCCGCTGCTGACGAAGAGGCGGTTTCCTCCGGGGAGCCGCCTTTTTCATTGGTTCCATGGTCACCCGCGCTTCAGGTGAATCGTCACCCACTCGCCCTTCACCAGCGTGCGGACATGGCGGAACCTCTGCCCGGCATACGCGGCTAGGACCGCGCGGCGCTGGCGCGTCAGGATGCCCGACAGGATCAGCGATCCGCCCGGCGCCAGCTGTCTCGCCATCTCGGGGGCGAGGCTCATCAGCGGCCGCGCGAGAATGTTGGCGACGATCAGGTCGTAGGGCGCGCGCGCGGCGATTGCGCGATGGGAAAAACCCGTCGCTGTGACCGCGTCGGCGAAGGACGCGACGCCATTGGCGCGGATGTTCTCGCGTGCGACCTCGACCGCGACGGGATCGATGTCGGTTGCGAGCACCGGGATTCGGGCGAGTTTTGCAATCCCGATCGCCAGCACCGCGCTTCCAGCGCCGAGGTCCAGCGCGTTGCGCGGACGCTCCCGCCGCGCGACGCGCTCGATCGTCTCCAGACATCCCGCCGTGGTTTCGTGCTGCCCGGTGCCAAAAGCCTGCGCAGCCGGAATAACGAATTCGGTGAGCGACGGGTCGTCCAGCGCCGCATGATCGGGCGTGCGCACCCGGAAGCGTCCGGCACGGATCGGGTCGACACCTTTCTGGCTCTCGCTCACCCAGTCCGTATCGGGCAATTTCTCGGCCAGAATTGGAGGCACCGGATCGTCGAACAGATCGTGCACCGCCGCGCGCTCTGCATCGTTCGGTTCGCCATGGGTATACACGACGCTGCGGGTCCATCGTGACCACGTAGGCGTTCCGAACTAGAACGTCCGCATGCGCCGGGGTCGAGCGGTCCGCAGCGATCACAGCAATCCCGTCACGGCGCGACGGCGGGCGTCCCGCTGTTTGCTACCAGCTTGACGAAGGCGGCCACGTCCGTATCAATGGTCTGCTGCAGCTTCTGAAGCCGTTCGTCGACCTTAGCGGATACCTCCGAGAACACCTCGTACGACTGCTTGGTCGGCGCCCAGTCTGCGCTGGCCACGACCTCCGCTAACTTGGCCAGCCCGCCGTTCAGCCGGGCGCCCTCATAGCAAACACGGCGTGGGGTGGGCAGGCGGCCGGATGTCGGGTACTCTTTGAGTTTCTACCGCCGCTTAGGTTTTCACTCCTTGTTTCTGAGACCCGGCCGGGTTGAGTATAAAGGGTTAAGAAAACATTTTAAAAAACGGGCGCCGCAGGCGCGCGAAAGCAAGAAATAGTGAGGTTTTCACGCCGCAGGCGCGAAGTGTTTGGCTAAAAATAGGTATCAGTAGTCAATCCAGGTG
>CATMOC010000114.1 GCA_950071955.1 uncultured Mesorhizobium sp.
TGAGAGTGTTTGCGATGCCCAGCGGGCCGGCCAAGTTAAAGGTCATCTGGCCGAACCGCAGGGAAACTGTCATCAATCAAGTTGAGCCAAACCGGTTTTACAGGATTGATTACAACCCAACTCAAGCCAGGCGCGCACAAAGTAAAAAACCGACTCCACTCTTCAAGGCGATTGATTTTCCTGACGCCAAGCGGCACCTCGAAACTGTTGGCAACGAAAACCAGAACCAACCCCTGGTTCCGTGGACGCTTGGCCGGGACGGGCCCGGCGTCGCTTGGGGCGACTTGGACAGCGACGGATGGGAGGACTTGGCCATCGGCAACGGCCGGGGTGGCACCGTGGCGCTATACCGAAACATGGCAGGGAAAGGGTTCCAGTTATTCAAACCAAAAACACCGTTCCCAAAAAACCCACGCGATATTCTTTCCGTGTTGATTGCAGATGGCAACCTCATCCAATCCATGTCCAACAA
Organism: uncultured Mesorhizobium sp.; assembly: GCA_950071955.1. Lineage (GTDB taxonomy): Bacteria > Pseudomonadota > Alphaproteobacteria > Rhizobiales > Rhizobiaceae > Aquibium > Aquibium pacificus. The sequence continues at coordinate 473 of CATMOC010000114.1, forward strand.
CGAGGACGGCTTGGCCTTTGGCGATATGGTTACAATCAGCCAAGCCAACGGCACAACATTGCAAAAGATCGCCGCCAAGGCTGCCAGCGCCGGTCACCTGGCCATGGCGGATGTCGACGGGGACGGCGATCTCGACGCCTTCGTCAAGGCGATCGTGGCCGCCGTCGAGGGGATTTCGGAAAAACGTTCCGCCGCGGAGTAGCGGATCGACTCCAGCGGCGGCGGATGCGGCGCCGAGGCTTTTTCCTCGGCGCCGTCTTCGCTTTGCCGCGCATCTTGAGAAAACTATTCCTTGCCGAACGCTGGTCATTGAGGTTTCGTAGCGCAGGTTGACCTCCCGCAGGTCGATGGAGGAGCAGAGCCATGAGCGAAATCGACAAGGCCGCACGCAAGCCGGGGCGGGGACGGATCTACTCTTCCATAACCGAAACGATAGGCGACACACCGATCGTGCGGCTGGACAAGTTCGCCAGGGAGAAGGGGATCGTCGCCAACCTGCTGGCAAAACTCGAGTTCTTCAACCCCATCGCCAGCGTCAAGGACCGCATCGGGGTCGCCATGATCGAGGCGATGGAAGCGGACGGCCGCATCAAACCAGGCGAGACGACACTCATCGAGCCGACGTCGGGCAACACCGGAATCGCGCTCGCCTTCGCGGCGGCGGCAAAGGGCTACCGCCTGATCCTGACGATGCCGGAGACCATGTCCATCGAACGCCGCAAGATGCTTGCGCTGCTCGGCGCCGAACTCGTGCTGACCGAAGGTCCCAAGGGCATGAAGGGGGCGATCGCCAAGGCCGAGGAACTCATGTCCACCATTCCCGGCGCGGTCATCCCGCAGCAGTTCGAGAACCCTGCGAACCCCGAAATCCACCGCAGAACGACCGCCGAGGAGATCTGGAACGATACCGGCGGCGAGGTCGATATCTTCGTCTCCGGCATCGGCACCGGCGGGACGATCACGGGTGTCGGTCAGGTGTTGAAGCAGCGCCGGCCGGGGCTGAAGGTGATCGCGGTCGAACCCGAGGCGTCGCCGGTACTGTCCGGCGGACAACCCGGACCGCACAAGATCCAGGGCATCGGCGCCGGCTTCGCACCGAAGATCCTGGACACGTCGGTCTACGACGAGGTGATCGCCGTCTCGAACGAGGACGCTTTCGCAAATGCGCGGCTGCTTGCCAGGATCGAAGGGGTGCCGGTCGGAATCTCTTCGGGTGCGGCGCTTCAGGCGGCGGTCGTGGTGGGAAGCCGCGCCGAGAACGCCGGCAAGACCATGGTCGTCATCATCCCCTCCTTCGCCGAGCGCTATCTGTCGACCGCGCTCTTCGAAGGATTGGGCTGATCCGCGGCTATCAGGAGAATCTCACCCGTGAATCGACGGTAACCGGCCGCTGGCGGCGCGCGCATGCAGGCCCCGGACCGCGCATGTAGTGCCGTTCCGGCCGATAGCTCGGCATCACGAATTCGCGGATTGCGCAGGCGCAACCGAAGATGCTGCTCAAGAACGTCATTGTCCCGTGTCCCGATGTCCGGATGTCCCTTCCGAAACATGCACATCCTACCAGCCGATTCTGAACGCCCGGTGAATCGCGCCGGTAACGAATGTGTCCGTGCTGACGAATCGTAGCTTTTTCGTGAACGCCGGACGGATTTCCGAGGGCTCCGGCGGCGCCCTTCCCAACCGGCGGTACGCATCCTAGAAGGCGTGCGGCGCCAGCGAGACAGAAACGGAGCCTTCCAATGCCGAAACAGACCCTGACGTTCGAATCCATGGGCGGTCTCCTCGGGGAGGAACTCGGCGTCTCGTCCTGGATCGCCGTCGATCAGGACATGATCGACCGGTTCGCCGACACGACACAGGATCGTCAATGGATCCATGTCGACGTCGACCGCGCCCGCCGCGAAAGCCCGTTCGGAACCACGATCGCTCACGGATATCTGACGTTGTCGCTCATTCCGGTCATGAGCTACGAGATCGGCGCCCGCCCCGCGGGCGTCGCGGCCACGCTGAACTACGGCCTGGACAAGGTCCGGTTCCTGACACCGGTTCGTGCGGGATCTCGCGTGCGCATGCGCACGAGGCTCTTGTCGTTCGAACCGAAGGGCGCCGGTCAGTTCCTGATGAAGTCGCTGAACACGATCGAGATCGAGGGCGAAGAGAAACCTGCCCTGATCGCCGAAACCCTTGCCCTGCTCATACGGGACGCCGCGACATAACGGCGCGGCCCGGTCTTCCCCCGGCCGTAACCGCCCGGCGGGGAAGTCGCGGAAAACATGACATTTCCACTCAAGTCAGTTTAGAATTGTTCTAAACTATTGATTTGAAAACATTTTATCCCCCCGCCTGGAATTGACAGGAGTCGGAGGTGGAGTCTTTATGCCGCGACCACGGGTTGCTCGCGGCGCCACGCAGCGTGCGGCCGCCTGTTTCCACCCGCAACCTAGGAGGAGACAATGCCTAGCTCTGCAATCTATACGACGCGTCGCATGGCGGCTTGCGCCGTCGCCGCGATCATCCTTTCGCCAGCCGCGAACGCGCAGACGGACTATCGCCCGGTCCTCGAGACCTACTCGGACATCGCGCTGGCAAAATACGAGGATTCGCTCGCGGCCGCGAAAGCGCTCGACGAAGCGGCGGATGCGCTCATCGCGGAACCGTCCAAAGAGACGATGGAGGCGGCGCGGTCGGCCTGGAAGACCTCCCGCATCCCCTACCAGCAGACCGAGGCCTATCGCTTCGGCAACCCGATCGTGGACGACTGGGAAGGCCGCGTGAACGCCTGGCCGCTCGACGAAGGCCTCATCGACTACGTGGATGCGGGCTATGGCACCGAATCCGACGACAACGCGCTCTACACCGCCAACGTGATCGCCAATCCCGCCATCGAAATCGGCGGATCGGCGGTGGACGCAAGCGAGATCACGCCCGATTTCCTGGCGGCAACGCTGCAGGAAGCCGGCGGCGTCGAAGCCAATGTCGCCACCGGCTACCACGCGATCGAGTTCCTCCTCTGGGGCCAGGATCTGAACGGCACCGGACCCGGCGCCGGGGACCGGCCCTACACGGACTTCGACACGGCGAACTGCACCGGAGGAAGTTGCGAGCGCCGGGCGCAGTACCTCGACGCCGCGACGGACCTCCTTGTGTCGGATCTGGAGGAGATGGTCGGCAACTGGCAGCAGGGCGGGGCAGCGCGCCAGAACCTTCTGGACGGCGATCCGAAAGCGGGCGTCGCCGCCATCCTCACCGGGCTCGGCTCACTCTCCTATGGCGAACTGGCCGGCGAGCGCATGAAACTCGGCCTCCTGCTGCACGATCCGGAGGAAGAGCACGACTGCTTCTCGGACAACACGCACATCTCCCACCTCTACGACGCGGTAGGCATCCGCAACGTCTACCACGCCAAATACTCGCGCACGGACGGCAGCACGGTGGAGGGTCCTTCCGTGTCCGATCTCGTCAAGCAGGTCGACCCCGCGCTCAACGAGGAGCTTTCCGGAAAACTCGACACGACCGTCGCCGCGATGGAGGCCATGGAGGAGCGCGCGAAGGGCGGCGAGGCCTATGACCAGATGATCGGCGAGGGCAACGAAGAGGGCAATGCCGCCGTGCAGGCGGCGATCGACGCGCTCATCGACCAGACCCGATCCATCGAACGCGCCGTGGCCGCCCTGCAACTCGACGGCATAGCGTTCGAGGGGTCGGACAGCCTTGACAATCCTGACGCCGTATTCCAGTGAGCGAGCGTGGTAATGTTATTACATAACATACTGCCAGATTCATCGGGGAACGTTCGGGCATGAGGATACTTCGCACCACTTCGCTGTCGGCCGCCTGTGCCGCGGCTTGCACGATCCTGCCGGGCAGCGTTCTCGCAGCCGATCCGGCGAAAGTCCCGATCGTGGTCGAGACCTACCGTTACATGGAGGGGACGCTCGATCTGGAGTTCGGCAACGACTGGGTGTTCCGTGCCGACGATCCCGGCGCGGAGGTCGATGACCTCTATTTCCTCGGCGAACTCGGGGTCAGGCTTGGACTGACGCCGATCTTCGCGATCAACCTCGGGCTGACCGCCGAATCCGTTCTCGATCCGGAGCCCTTCGAGGGCCGGGCCTTCGGCGACATCGGCCTTTACGTCGACACGCTGAACCTCGAAGCGCAACTCGGCGCGGCAAAGCTGTTCGCCGGCAAGTTCGGCCCGGCTTTCGGCACCGCGTGGGACATCACCCCGGGCGTCTACGGGACCGAGTTCGCAGAGGACTACGAGCTTTCCGAGCAGATCGGCTTCGGCGCGGCGTACGAGTTCGACGCCGGAACCGCGGGAAAGCACACGCTGGGCGGTCATGTCTTCTTCGTCGACACGACCTTCCTTTCGGATTCGATCTTCACCCGCCGCGGCAGGGTCGGTATCGACGACGGCGGGATCGCAAACACCGAGACGCTGAACAACTTCTCGATCACGCTCGACGGCACCGAGATCGAGGCCCTGCCCGGCTTTTCCTACAATCTCGGCTACCGCCACCTCTCGGCCGGCGCTACCGAGACGGCGGACGAGGACGGGTTCGTGGCCGGTCTCGCCAAGGAGACCGCGTTCGCGAACGGCATGGTCCTTGGCTTGAACGGCGAGATCGCTTATTTCTCGGATGCGGCCGGCGTGGCCGGCGACGACGCCGTGTACACCACTGTGGGGCTCTCGATCGCGAACGGACCCTGGCATGGCGAACTGGCCGGAACCGTCCGCAGGTTCGATTTGGCCGGGGCTGGATCGACGAGCGATCATATCGCCCAGGTCTCGGCCGGATACGGGTTCGAGAACGGGATCGACGTCAGCGCCGGCTACGCACATGTGCGCGAAGCCGACCTCGACTACGACATCATCGGACTGAGGTTGACGAAGAGTTTCGAGTTTACGAGCCGCAAATAGGAAGACCATGCTCGTCTGTCATTGCAACATGATCACCGAAAAGGAGATCGAGCAGACCATCGTCGGCCTGCTCGATGCCGATCCGTGGCAGCTGATCGTGCCTGCGAAAGTTTACCACGCGCTCTCGAAGCGCGGACGCTGTTGCGGCTGTTTCCCAAATGTGGTGGAAACGATCATCCGGGTAACCGAGGACTACCACACGCGTTCGGAGGCGAACGCCGTGGAAATCGTTTCACACCTAGACCGCGTACGCGGATTGCGCGGTCAATACGGGAGCAGGCGTCATGAAGGGCGAACCACAAATCATAGAGCGGCTTAACGAGGCCCTGTTTCTGGAACTCGGTGCCGTCAACCAGTACTGGCTCCACTATCGTCTACTGGAAGACTGGGGATATCTGAAGCTCGCAAAGAAGGAGCGCGAGGAATCGATCGAGGAGATGCATCACGCCGACAAGCTGGTCGCGCGCATCATCTTCCTCGAAGGCCACCCGAACCTCCAGTCGGTCGGGCCGCTCCGGATCGGCGAGAACGTCAGGGAAGTGCTGGAATCGGACCTTGCCGGGGAATACGACGCCCGCACCTCCTACAAGAAGTCGCGCGAGATCTGCCAGGAACTGGGTGACTACGTCACCATGAACCTGTTCGAGGAACTGCTGAAGGACGAGGAAGGCCATATCGACTTCCTCGAGACGCAACTCGACCTGATGAAGTCGCTCGGCGAGGAGAAGTACGGCCTCCTCAATGCCGGGCACGCCAACGAGGACGACTAGGACGTGAGCGCATGCGGCCCCTGAGATCATATGCGTGCCGCACGCGCTTTTCCGTCTCGCGCCTGGACCAAATCCGGGTTTCTGCCGGAACGACCGGCTTCGCCTTTGCCGTCGCCGCCTTAGCGGTGGCGGCAAGCGCCTTCGCGGCGGAGATCGCTGCCATTCCTTCGACGCGCGGCGATCTTTCCGCCGAGGATATCGCCCGCGTCGAGAGGGTGACGCGTCCGACGGACGACTTCTCCGCGCCGGAGAAATTCGAGAACATGCAGGGCGGCGCGGCAACCTCGCGCAAGCTCGTCAACGCCGACGCCTTCTCCAATTTCTCGGCCAACCTCACCTTCGCCGAAGAAGAGACGTTCAAGCTCGGCAACGCCCTGTTCCGCAAGCTGTGGGTATCGTCGCCCTCTTCCACACAGGCCTCCGACGGCCTTGGACCGCTGTTCAACGCCCGCGCCTGCCAGAGCTGTCATCTCAAGGACGGTCGCGGCCATCCACCGGCAGGCGGCGACGCAACCTCCATGCTGCTTCGCCTGTCGCGGGCGCCGCGAACGCCTCAGGAGCAGGCGCTCCTGAAGGACAAGCAGCTCCTCAACCTGCCGGACCCGGTCTATGGCGGCCAGCTGCAGGATCTGGCGGTTCCAGGCCTCAGATCGGAGGGCAAGGTCGATGTCGCCTACGAAGAAGTCGCGGTCACCCTCGGCGACGGAACCGTGATTTCGTTGCGGCGGCCGGACTATTCGGTCTCCGATCTCGCGTACGGCCCGATGGACGTCAGCACGACGCTGTCGCCGCGCGTCACGCCGCCGATGATCGGCCTTGGCCTCATTGAGCAGATCCATCCGGCCGACATCCTGGCGCTGGCCGATCCGGACGACGCCGACGGGGACGGCATCTCCGGACGGCCGAACGTCGTGCGCGATGCGGCCGGCCAGCTGACCCTCGGGCGCTTCGGCTGGAAGGCGCAGACCGCCTCGATCCGGCAGCAGGCGGCGAACGCGTTCGCGGGCGACATCGGCATCTCGACGCCCGACGTGCCCAACCATTGGGGCGAATGCACGGAGACGCAGACCGATTGCCTCGCAGCGGCGAGTGGCGTGCAGGAGCGTCTGGGCGATACCGAAGCGCCGGATCCGGTGCTCGACCTCGTGACCTTCTATTCGCAGAACCTGGCTGTGCCGGCGCGCCGCGACGTCGCTGTTGTGCAGGTGCTGCGTGGCAAGGAGATGTTCTATGCCCTTGGCTGCACTGGCTGCCACACGCCGAAATACGTCACCCGGCGCGACGCGCCCAACAAGGCGCAGGCGTTCCAGCTGATCTGGCCCTATTCCGACTTCCTGCTGCACGACATGGGGGCCGGCCTCGCGGACTGGCAGCCGGTGGGCGACGCGCGCGGCGGCGAATGGCGCACGCCGCCGCTCTGGGGCATCGGCCTTACCGAGACCGTCAACGGCCACACCTTCTTCCTGCACGACGGACGGGCGCGGAATCTCACCGAGGCGATCCTTTGGCACGGCGGCGAAGCGGAAGCGGCGCGCGACGGCTTCAAGGCTATGCCGAAGCAGGACCGCGAGGCATTGATCCGGTTCCTGGAGTCGCTCTGATGCGTTTGCGTTTCCTGGTTGCCCTGGCCGGCCTCGGGCCGGCCTTCTCCACGCCCGCCTTCTCGCAATCCCAGGACGACGCCGTGGCAATGGTCACCGGCGCTCTCCACGGCTACATCCAGCCCGCCTACCAGGCCTTCGCGACGGCGGCGGACGAGTTGCACAAGCAGATCGGAACGCTCTGCCAGGATCCGTCCGCAAAAACGTTGGAAGCGGCGCGCGCCGGTTTTGACGAAGCGGTACAAGCCTGGGCCGGCATCGAACTCGTCCACTTCGGGCCGGTGACACAGGACAACCGTCTCGAACGCATCTTCTTCTGGCCGGATCGCCGCAGCATCGGCCTCAAGCAGGTGCAGGGTATTCTCGCCACCGAAGACGCGTCCGCCACCAGCCTCGACACGCTGGTGCAGAAGAGCGTCGCCGTGCAGGGTTTCGGCGCCCTGGAGTTTTCGCTGTTTGGAACCGGCAGCGAGAACCTGGCGGAACAGGCTGGCTTCCGCTGCGATTACTCGCGCACAGTCGCCGCCAATCTGGACGAGATCGCCGGCAAGCTCAGCGCCGGCTGGAACGACGGGGAAGGCATCGCCCGGCTGTGGACCGAGCCCGGCCCGGACAATCCGCTATACCGTAGCGGCGAGGAATCGCTGTCGGACCTGATCGACATCGCCATCCACGGTCTCGAACTGGTTCGGGACGTGCGGATCAACGGATTCCTCGCCGAACTATCGGACGAGGACCAACCCAAGCAGGCGCTGTTCTGGCGTTCGTGGCAGACGATCCCGGCAATACGATCGAACCTCCGGTCTATCGGCGGGCTGCTCGACGCGGCCAGGATTGAGGAGCACCTTCCGGAAGACAATAGCTGGATCGCCGGTTCCATCCGGTTCGAACTCGCCAATGCCGACCGCGCGCTTGCGGCACTCGGTGACGAACCGATTGCCGACATCCTTGCCGATCCGGAACGGCGCGCGAAACTCGACTACGTGCGCATCGTCACCTCCGGCCTGTCGGACCTGATCGGCCGACAACTGAGCGGCGAGTTCGGACTGACTGCGGGCTTTTCCTCGCTCGACGGAGACTGACCGTGCGCGCGCCGAAGCACGGGTTGATCGACCGCCGCCTCTTCCTCAAGGCCGCTGGTGCCGGGTTCCTCGCGAGCCTCGCGCCTGAAGCGGCTATGGCCGCCCTTTCCGCCGACGCGGTGTTCGCCACCGCCTTCTCGTTCGTGTTCCGCAACACCGCGGGCGGGGTCACGGCGGCCGTCGCGCTGCTGTTCCTCCCGACGGTCGTCAGCTGGCTCCCGGACTGGTACCAGGCCAACGTGCTGCCCTTCACCCCGGGCGAGTCGATCCACATCCTGGCCGGGCTCACCCGGCCCGGGTTCGTGTCCTACGTCCACCCGCTGATCGCCGGCGGCACGCTGGT
>CATMOC010000115.1 GCA_950071955.1 uncultured Mesorhizobium sp.
ATCGATCTTCTTCGACGCGATCGATTGAGGCACGATGTAAGACATGGATGGTCCTTTCTCTGTCTGTTGATTCAGGCGGTGGCGAGGTCTGGTGTCAGATCGAGGTAGATCACGCGGTCCTGCAGGCGGACCGGAAAGGCGGGCGTGGCGCCTTCGTCGGCGCCTTGCGCACGGCCGCTCTCCAGCGAGATCACCCAGTTGTGGAGGGGACAGGTGACGCAGCCGTCATGGACGATGCCTTGGCTCAGCGGGCCACCCCGGTGGGGACATCGGTCCTCGAGCGCGAAGATGCGGTCGTCCGCCGTGCGAAAGACGGCGACGGCCATGTCCCCGTTCATCACGCAGCGCGCCCCGCGCCGCGGGATGTCGTCTATCGACCCCACGGCGACCCATCGTCCGGTCATCGCATTCATTCAGCGGCCTCCTCGAACTTGACCGCCGCCATCGGGCGGAACTCGTGTTTGTCCTTGCCGGCGACGCGCTCCGACCAAGGATCGACCTGCGCGAATGTCTGGCTGAAGACGAAGCGGTCGTAGTAGGCTTTCCGGCGGTCAGGCTCGGCCATGATCTGGCGGCGGATCTCGTCGAGCCCGATGCGCTTGGCCCATTTGTAGATGCGCTCCAGGTACCGGCCCTGCTCGCGGTACATCTGGGTCAGCGCGACGATGGCCTCGAGCGCCTCGTCCTCGGTTCGGACCAGCCCGAGCACCTCGGTGCCCTTGATGTCGAGGCCGGCCGCGCCCGCGAAATGGATCTCGTAGCCGGAGTCCACGCAGATCACGCCGACGTCCTTGCAGGTCGCCTCGGCGCAGTTGCGAGGGCAACCGGAGACGCCCATCTTGACCTTGGCCGGCGTCCAGGACCCCCACATGAACTTCTCGATGCGGATGCCGAGTCCGGTGGAGTCCTGCGTGCCGAAGCGGCACCAGTCGGTGCCGACACAGGTCTTCACCGTGCGCAAGCCCTTGGCATAGGCATGGCCGGAGACAAAGCCGGCCTTGCCGAGATCGGACCACACCGCAGGCAGGTCCTCTTTGCGCACGCCAAGCATGTCGATGCGCTGGCCGCCGGTGACCTTGACCGTGGGGATGGCGAACTTGTCGACGACGTCGGCAATGGCGCGCAGTTCAGTGGCCGACGTCACGCCGCCCCACATGCGCGGCACCACCGAATAGGTGCCGTCCTTCTGAATGTTGGCGTGGACGCGCTCGTTGATGAAGCGCGACTGGTAGTCGTCGGCGTATTCGCCCGGCCAGTCGCAGACGAGGTAGTAGTTGAGTGCTGGCCGGCATTTGGCGCAGCCGCAGGAGGTCTTCCATTCGAGCTCCTGCATCACGGCCGGGATGGTCTTCAGCCCCTTCGCCTTGATCAGCCGGCGAACGTCATCGTGGCCGAGATCGGTGCAACCACACATCGGCTGGACGGCGGCGGGATTGTAGCTGTCGCCCAATGTCAGCGTCATGAGCTTCTCGACCAGCCCGGTGCATGACCCGCACGACGCCGAGGCCTTCGTGTGCGCGCGCACGCCATTGAGCGATGTCAGCCCCTTGGCAAGGATGGTCGACGTGATCTTTCCCTTGCAGACGCCGTTGCACCCGCAGATTTCAGCGTCATCGGCCAGCGCGGCGACGGCGCCGAGAGGGTCTGCCGATACGCCTCCCTGGAACGCCTGGCCGAAGATGAGCGTGTCGCGCATTTCCGAAATGTCGGTGGCTTTCTTCTTCAGGTCGTTGAACCACGCGCCGTCCGCGGTCTCGCCAAACAGGACAGTGCCGATGATCCTGTTGTCGCGGAGGACGACGCGCTTGTAGATGCCGGCCGAGGCATCGCGCAGGACGATCTCTTCGCGGTCGTCGCCATCGGCGAAGTCGCCGATCGAGTAGAGGTCGATTCCCGTGACCTTGAGCTTGGTCGGCGTGTCGGAATGGACGAAGCGCCTGTCCTCGCCGTCCGCCAGCGTGGCCGCCGCCACTCTGGCCATTTCGTAAAGTGGCGCGACGAGCCCGTAGACGTGGCCACCGACCTCGGTGCATTCGCCGATGGAGAGGATGTCGGGATCGGAGGTGATCATGCGGTCGTCGGCGACGATGCCGCGCCTGACCTCCAGCCCCGCCTCCCTGGCGAGGCCGACGTTCGGCCGGATGCCGACCGCCATCACCACCAGTGTTGCCGGTATGATCTCGCCGGAGTCGAGTTCGACACCCTCGACCCTCCCGTCGCCGACGATTCGTCTGGTGTTCGCCTTGGTGCGCACCTTGATGCCGCGCGTCTCGACGGCCTTCTGGAGCAGATAGCCGGCGGCCGGATCGAGTTGACGCTCCATCAGCGTCGGCATGACATGGAGCACGGTCACGTCCATGCCGCGTTCCCTGAGACCGGCGGCCGCCTCGAGCCCGAGCAGCCCGCCGCCGATTACCACGGCCTTGTCCCGCGATTGCGCCGCCAAGAGCATCGCGCTGACGTCGTCCAGGTCGCGGTAGCTGAGCACGCCGGGCAGATCGTTGCCCGGCACGGGGATGATGAAGGGCACCGAGCCGGTGGCAACGACCAACCTGTCGTAGCCTTCGGTCACGCCGCGATCCGATGTTACCGTCTTGGCCGCGCGGTCGAGCGTCACGATCCGATGGCCCTTGTACAGCGTGATGCCGTGGTCGACGTACCAGCCATCGCCATGGATGACGATCTCGTCGAACTGCTTCTCGCCCGATAGGACCGGGGAGAGCATGATACGATCGTAGTTCACGCGCGGCTCGGCGTTGAAGATGGTGATCCGGTAGCGATCCGGCGCGGCGTCCAGCAGGTGCTCCAGCATCCTGCCCGGCGCCATGCCGTTGCCTATGATGACGAGCTTCTCCGACATCGATCGATCTCCCGCCGGCTATTCGGCCGGCCGGAGCGTGGCCTCGCCGGCCAACGTGACGACGGCAAGGGCCAGGCGCGCGGCTGTCGTGGGGTTGGTCATCTCTTGCTCCGTTCGCGGCGTGGCACAGCCGCTGGCTGAAACGAAAAAAGCCGCCGGTCAGGTCTTCTGCGCTCCCAATGCGGAGTCGCGAGAAGAACCTGAACGGCGGCTTTGCCTGATGCGCCCGACATTGGACGCGAAACATGTGGCCCTGCAATGGACCTGTAGGAGTTCAAGCAGGAAACGTGCCAACCTCGCAGGAGAAGGATTTATCGAGCAAGATCAACGGTTCTGCGGGTGGTAACCATCGCAGGCCAATGGAGAGGCGCTCGCAAATCGTGCATTGCGGTGCACAATACTTGTGCGTCGCACTCAGAAGCGCGAGATTTCATCATCCACGGCAGAGTCGGCCAAATAGGCCTCCAGCGCGTCCGGATCGAAGACCTTGCCGTCGAAGAATCCGTCCGGTCCGAGCACGAGGCTCGCCCCGGTGGAGCCCACCGGCGTCGCTTGGGTCAGCGCCCCCTCGACCTTGGAATTGGCCCCAGGCAGGGCGGTGCCGAGGGGTTTGAGCGCCTCCCGGTAGAGGTCGGGTCGGTAGGTGCCGAGCGCGATCTCGGCATTGCCCCGGCTGTGAGCGACGTCGCCCCAGCGGACCATCTGGCTGTAGAACCAGAGCGCATGGCTCTTCCAGGGAAAGTTCGCCGCCTTGTCGAAAGGCAGGTAGAAGTCGTCGACGTCGACGATCTCGCCGCCCAGGTCCAGATGGCCGGTCAGCATCGGCATCTGCAGCGCGGCGGGCATGGCGAGATACCCGGGCAGCGCCATCAACTCGGCGAGGTCGTTCCGATTGGCCGGCTCCTGGCACCAGCGCGCCGCGCGATGCAGCGCGCGCAGCAGCGCCGACAGCGCCGCGCCCTCGCGCTCGGCAAACGCCTTGCGCACCCCGAGCACCTTTTCCGGGCTGTTCTTCCAGATCGCAGCCTTGACGGTGGCGATGCGGCCGGTGCCCTTGACCACCGTGACGCTGTTCCAAGGCTCGCCCACGCAGTAGCCGTCGATGCGGCCGGCCGCCAGCGCGTCGGCCATGAAGGGCGGCGGCACGATGACGATCTCGACATCGCGACGGGGATCCGTGCCGCTGCCGCGCAGCCAGTATCGCAGTTCGTAGTTGTGACCGGAATGCGGATGGGTGACGGCGAAGCGCAGTGGCGGCAGGCCCTTCGCCGCGCGCTCGTCGATGAAGCGCTTCAGCGCCTTGCCCGCGGCCATCGGATCGACGCCTCCAGGAGCGCCATGCGCGACCATGCCCGTCCAGACCGCGTTGGAAACGCTGACGCAGTTGCCGCCCAGCCCCATCGAGAACGGCACGATGGTGTCGGACGAGATCGGCGACAGGCCGAGATTGCAGGCCACCGGCATGGGCCCCAGCATGTGCGCAACGTCGAAATGCCCGATGGCGATGCGGTCGCGGATGTTGGCCCACGAAGTCTCGCGGTGGAGCCGGAGGTCGACGCCCTCGGCGCGGGCGAGTCCCAGTTCGCCGGCGACGATCAGCACGGCGCTGTCGAACAGCGGCATGAACCCGGCATTGATCTGATGATCGCTCATGGTCAGATGCCTCCTTTGCCGAGCAGGTCGGCCGCCGTGACGAGCCCCTGCGCCACGTCCACGAGTTTGCGGTTCTGGTTCATCGCTGTCTTGCGCAGGAGCTGGTAGGCTTCGGATTCCGACATGCCGCGCGACGTCATCAGGATGCCCTTGGCCCGATCGACGACCTTGCGGCTCTCGAGTTCGCCGCGTGCCTCCTCGAGCTCGCGCGCCATCCGCGAATAGGCGTTGAAGCGGATGATCGCCATCTCGATCACCGGCTTTACGCGCTCCTTGCGCAGGCCGTCCACGACGTAGGCGGAAACGCCTGCCTCGATGGCTGCTTCGATGGACGCGCTGTCTGACCGGTCCACGAACATCGCGATCGGCCGCTTTACCGCGCGGGTCAGCTGGAACATGCTCTCCAGCATGTCGCGATTGGGGTTTTCCAGATCGACCACGATGACGTCGGGCTGCAGCGTCTCGATCCGCGCGGCGATGCCGCTCACGTCGGGAAGGAGTGTAACGTCGTGGTGCCCCGCGTCGCGCAGCCCCGCCTCGATGATCGACGCGCGTATCCTGTTCTCGTCGATGACGAGTATCTTGAGGGCTGGGCCTGTCGACATGTCGTCCAATCCTGCCGCAACCGCCGGATTGCGCAATGCGGCAAAACGGCAAGCCGAAGGCATCCGTCTCTTCCAAAATCCGTCAACGGCCCGGACACCGGGCCGGTGGTGTGCTGCTGCTGCCGAAGGACAGCGGCTGGCGCGCCTTATGCGGAGATCGACGTATAGTTTGCCATCGATTTCTCGAAGCGCTTGCGCTCGTTGGGGTCGAGATAGAGCTTGCGCAGGCGGATCGACTTCGGCGTGACCTCGACGAGTTCGTCGTCCTGGATCCAGGCCAGCGCGCGCTCCAGCGTCATGCGGATCGGCGGGGTAAGCTTGACCGCCTCGTCCTTGCCGGCGGCGCGGATGTTGGTCAGCTTCTTGCCCTTGAGCACGTTCACTTCGAGATCATTGTCTCTGGAGTGGATGCCGATGATCATGCCTTGGTAGACCTTGACCCCCGGATCGATGACCATCGGGCCGCGATCCTCCAGGTTCCACATCGCGAACGCCACCGATTCGCCCTGATCGTTGGAGATCAGCACGCCATTGGACCGGCCGGCCAGTTCGCCCTTGTAGGGCTGGTAGGAATGGAACAGGCGGTTCATCACCGCAGTGCCCCGCGTGTCGGTCAGTAGCTCGGACTGATAGCCGATCAGGCCTCGCGTCGGGGCGTGGAAGACCAGGCGCTGACGGTTGCCGCCCGACGGGCGCAGCTCGACCATCTCGGCCTTGCGCTCGCTCATCTTCTGCACGACCACGCCGGAATGCTCCTCGTCGACGTCGATGACGACTTCCTCGACCGGCTCCAGGAGCTGGCCGTCCTCTCCCTTCTGCATGACGACGCGCGGACGTGATACGGCGAGTTCGAAGCCCTCGCGTCGCATGGTCTCGATCAGCACCGCGAGCTGAAGCTCGCCGCGGCCGGAGACATAGAAGGAATCCTTCTCGGTCGATTCCTCGATCTTCAGCGCGACGTTGCCTTCGGCCTCACGCAGCAGCCGGTCGCGGATGACGCGACTGGTGACCTTGTCGCCCTCGGTGCCGGCCAGCGGGCTGTCGTTGACTATGAACGACATGGTGACGGTCGGCGGATCGATCGGCTGCGCATGCAGCGGCTCGGTGACAGCCGGATCGCAGAACGTGTCGGCGACGGTGCCTTTGGAGAGCCCGGCGATGGCGATGATGTCGCCCGCCTGCGCCTCGTCGATGGGCTGGCGCTCGAGACCGCGGAAGGCGAGGATCTTGGAGACGCGGCCGGTCTCGACCAGCGACCCGTCATTGGCCAGCACCTTGACCGACTGGTTGGATTTCAGAGAGCCGGACTCGATGCGGCCCGTGATGATGCGGCCGAGGAACGGGTTGGCCTCCAGCAGCGTACCGATCATGCGGAAGGGGCCGGGATGGACCGTCGGCGCCGGAACGTGCCTGACCACGAGGTCGAACAGCGGGGCGAGCCCCTGGTCCTTGGGGCCTTCCGGGTTTTCGGCCACCCAGCCGTCACGGCCCGAGCCGTAAAGGATCGGGAAGTCGAGCTGCTCGTCTGTCGCGTCGAGCGCCGCGAAGAGATCGAACACCTCGTTAACGACTTCGACGTGGCGGGCGTCGGGCCGGTCGATCTTGTTGATCACCACGATGGGCTTGAGGCCGACCTTCAGCGCCTTGCCGACGACGAATTTGGTCTGCGGCATCGGGCCTTCGGCCGCATCGACCAGCACGATGGCCGAATCCACCATCGAAAGGATGCGTTCCACCTCGCCGCCGAAATCGGCGTGGCCGGGCGTGTCGACGATGTTGATGCGATAGTCCTTCCAGTCGACCGAGGTCGCCTTGGCGAGA
This sequence comes from uncultured Mesorhizobium sp., assembly GCA_950071955.1. Classification (GTDB taxonomy): domain Bacteria; phylum Pseudomonadota; class Alphaproteobacteria; order Rhizobiales; family Rhizobiaceae; genus Aquibium; species Aquibium pacificus. Next base: position 6,940 of record CATMOC010000115.1, read on the forward strand.
ATGGTGATGCCACGCTCTTTCTCGAGGTCGTTGGAATCCATCGCGCGCTCGGCGACGCGCTGGTTCTCGCGGAACGAGCCGGACTGTTTCAGGAGATTGTCCACCAGCGTGGTCTTGCCATGGTCGACGTGCGCGATGATCGCGATGTTGCGAAGATTCATAAGTTTCACTCGGGGGTGCGTGGCGGGCGCTGGAGCGCTCCGCATTACGGTTGGGCGGCACATACAGCGTTTTTCGCAATTGCGAAAGAGGTGCCTTCCGAAAGCAGGTAGTGCTTCCGGGCACATTTCGCCACCCGTTGACGGAACCTTTACCTTGCCGGGCCGTTAATGGCGATTGCAAACCACCCATTGCGGGCAGATTCGGTTATGAACTTCGTCCTCCCTACCATTCTCGTCGCGTCTGCGCTGGCCCTCTCGTCCTTCGGCGAAGCTGATATTAAGGATGCCGAAAAAGCAGTGCCCCCGCAGGCGGAAAGCAGCGGCGAGTGGAAACCCGACCTGGCATGGGTCGATCCCGTCATCACCGGACCGGTTTCGAAGGAATTTCAGCGCATTCGCGACAAGGCCGGATGCGACGAGGCGAAGTGGCCGGATATCCCGACGGTCTGCTTCCCGGACTAAGTCTCCGCTATCCGGCACTTGCCGAGCGCAGCATCATCAACTCACCGATATTTTCGATCGTGACGTAGCCGACGAGACGCTCCTGGGCATCCAGCACGGCGACGGCTGGCGCCCTGCTCTTCTGCAGCGCGTCGAGCGCGGCGGTCAGCCGCTCGTCGCGCCTTACATGCGGAATCTCCTGCGTCATGACGTTGATCACCGGCGTCGACGCGCCGCCATGCTTCATCCCTTCGACGAGCGCGCCGCGGGTGAGGAACCCTCTGAGGCGTCCGGCGCCGTCGACCACCGGAAACTCGTGCTGAGTCGTCCGCAGCAGCGCATCCCCCGCGTCCGTCAGCGTGGAAGCCGGACCCAGCGTCTCGTATCTGACGATCATGGTTTCTTCGACCGAGAATGCGCGCGCTGCGTCCTGCAGGCCGATCGCCTGTGTCTCCGCGCTCGCGGCGAGATAGACGAAGATCGCGACGAAGATCAGCAGCGGGTTGCCGCCGATGAGGCCGAGGAAACCGAACAGGAAGGCGGCGATCTGGCCTACCGTGCCCGCGATTTCCGTCGCCCGCACGCGGGGGTAGCGCGTAGCGAGCAGCGCGCGCAGCACCCGCCCGCCATCCATCGGGAAGGCCGGGATGAGGTTGAAAAGAACCAGCACGACGTTGACCGCCGCGAGGCGCGCCCAAAAACCCTGCGCCGGGTTTTCCATGGCCGACAGAGTCTGGCCGTCGACCTGGGCGCCGATGACGAGGATCAGCACGGCAGCGATCACAACGTTCACGGCCGGGCCTGCGAGCGCAACGACAATCTCCTCCGACGGCTTTTCCGGCATCCTTTCCAGTTCCGCCACGCCGCCGATCGGCAGGAGCGTGATCCGCGGCGTCCCGATGCCGTAGCGCCGCGCGGCGATCGCGTGTCCGAACTCGTGCAGGACGACACAGGTGAAGACGGCCACGATGAAAGCCACGCCTTCCGCCGCGGCCGCACCTCCGCCGTTCTGAAAATGCGCGATGCCGATCCACAGCAGCAAAAGGAAGAAGGTGACGTGGATGCGCACCTCGCTGCCGGCGATACGGGCTATGGGAAACGACCACTGCATGGCCTGAACTCCTGTCGCGTCAGTCGAGATGTAGCGACTGAGGCGCGGAACCGCCAGTTCGTAGATTTGCCCGGGAGTGCCGGAGTGCCGCGTCATGCCAGGTCGAATGAGGTGTCCGCCTCGCGCGGGGACCATGAGAATGCTTTGCGGGCTTCTGCGGGGAACGAACAACGAGGGACGGCGAACCAACCGCCGTCCCTCGATCGATGCAGGATCAGGCGCTGCGGATCGGGTCGACCAGCATCGTCATGCGGCCGCCGCAGATCAGGCCATCGTCCCAGCCGTAGTTGCTGTCGAGATTGAAGGTGAGCAGTTCGGTGGTGCCGTCATCGAGCAGCCGCAAGGCCCGCCGCTTGACCTCCGCCTCGACACAACCGCCCCCGAGTGTCCCGGCCTGGGAACCGTCCTCGTAGACCAGCATCGCGGCTCCGGCCTTCTGAGGGGTCGAGCCGCGTGTTTCGACCAGCGCCGTGTAGGCTACCGGGCGA
>CATMOC010000116.1 GCA_950071955.1 uncultured Mesorhizobium sp.
CGATGTAGTTCTTCGTCTCGGCCACGAAGCCCTCGACGAAGTCGTCGTAGATCGCCTCGTGCACGTAGACGCGCTCGATGCCGCAGCAGCACTGGCCGGTGTTGTAGAAGGCGCCGTCGACGAGGTTTGCGATCGCGTGGTCGAGCTTCGCGTCGGGCAGCACGTAGGCCGGGTCCTTGCCGCCGAGTTCCAGCCCGAGCGTCATGAAGGTGCCGGCCGCCGCCTTCTCGATCGCCCGCCCGCCGGCGACGGAGCCGGTGAAGTTGCAGTGATCGATCTTGCCCGAACCGAGCAGTTTTTCGGTCTGCGCGTGGCTCATCACGAGGTTCTGGAACAGGCCCTTCGGCAGGTTCGCCTTGTCGAAGGCCTGTTGAAAACGCTCGCCGACCAGCAGCGTCTGCGCGGCATGTTTGAGGATGACGGCATTGCCGGCCATCAGCGCCGGCACGATCGAGTTCACCGCCGTCAGATAGGGATAGTTCCACGGTGCGATGGTGAAGACGATGCCCAGCGGCTCGCGCTTCAGGTAGCGCCGGAAGCCGGGACGTTCTTCCGGGACATATGGCGCCAGCGCCTTCTCGGCGAGCGCCACCATGTAGCGCGTGCGTTCTTCCACGCCGCCCTTCTCGCCGCCGTAGCGGACCGGCCGCCCCATCTGCCAGGCGAGTTCCGGCACGATCTCGTCGTTCATGGAAAGCAGCGCCTCGAGGAAGGCGAGCAGGTATTCGCCGCGCCGGGCGATCGAAACCTGCGCCCATTCGGCCTGCGCCGCCCTGGCGCGCGACACCGCCGCATCGATCGCCTGGTCGGTGGCAGTCGGCCGCTCGATGTAGATCGAGCCGTCGACGGGGGATTTCAGTTTCACGGTGTCCAAGGTCGTCTCCCCGACATGTTTTCTTCTCAGCAGGCAATCGTACGAACATGGCCTTCGCGGCCTTAGGCAAGGATCGGACCGTCTCTCGTGACCAGGATCATGTCCAGCATGCGAGCCGAAGCAACGAGGATACGATCCATCGGGTCTGGAACTACACCCCCAAAGAGGTGCAGATCTCTTTAGTACCTCTCGAAGCCCCGGTGAAGCTCCCAGTCAGTGATCCGCCGGTCGTATTCGAACTGCTCCCACCGCGCCGTATGGAGGTAATGATCGATGACGTCCTCGCCGAACGCCGCCTTGAGCATCTTCGACCTGGCCATGGTCTCGGTCGCCGCGCGCAAGGTCTTCGGGATCTCCGGCAGACGCGCGGCCTGGTAGGCGTCGCCGACGAAGGGCTTCTGAAGCGTCAGCTTCTCCTCGATGCCGGCGAGCCCCGCCGCGATCAGCGCCGCGAAGGCGAGATAGGGGTTCAGGTCCGCGCCGCCGATGCGGCACTCCATGCGGATGCCCTTGGTGCTCTCCCCGCACAGCCGGAAGCCGGCGGTGCGGTTGTCTTCGCTCCACATGATCTTGGTCGGCGCGAAGGTGCCGGCCTGGAAGCGCTTATAGGAGTTGACGTAGGGCGCCAGGAACCAGGTGAACTCCTTGGCGTATTTCAGCTGCCCCGCCGCCCATTGCTGGCCGAGTTCCGAGAGCGTCCAGTCGGCATCCCTGTCGAAGAACAGCGGCGTCTTGCCGTCGGCGCTCCAGAGCGAGTTGTGGATGTGGGAGGAGTTGCCGGCCAGCCCGTAATTGTACTTGGCCATGAAGGTCACGGCCTTGCCTATCTGGTGGGCGATCTCCTTGGCGCCGTTCTTGAGGATGACGTGCCGGTCCGCCATGTCGAGCGCCTCGGCATAGCGCACGTTGATCTCCTCCTGGCCGGGACCCCACTCGCCCTTGGAATTCTCGATCGGGATGCCGGCGGCCTGCATCTCGTTGCGAAGGCGGCGCATGTAGCCTTCTTCCTTGGAGGTGATGCCGATCAGGTAGTCGCCGATGTATGGCGAGGCCGACTTCAGATCCCGCCACTGCTTTTCGCGCGCGGAATCGTAGGTCTCGTCGAGCAGATAGAACTCCAGTTCCGAGGCGAAATAGCCGATCCAGCCGCGCTCGCGCAGGCGCGCCACCTGCTTGCGCAGGATGGCGCGGGGCGAGTGTGGCAGGTCGGCGTGTGTGTGGTGGTCCTGCACGTCGCACAGCACCAGCGCCGTCTTCTCGAGCCAGGGGATGCGGCGCAGGGTCGACATGTCGGGCTTCATGACGAAATCGCCATAACCCTTGCTCCAGTTCGCCGCCTTGTAGCCGGGTACCGGTTCCATATCGATGTCGTTGGCGAGCAGGTAGTTGCATCCGTGCGTCTCGCCATGCGCGGATTCAACGAAGAAGCTTGCCAGGAAGCGCTTTCCGACCAGCCTCCCCTGCATGTCGACCGCGCAGGCCAGAACGGTGTCGACATCGCCGGAAGTGACGTCCGCCTTCAGTTCCTCGAAGGTCAGGTTGCCTGCCATGTGGTTCTCCATCCCTCCCGCGGGTCATGAGAAAATCGATCGACAAGACCCGGCCGCGCGGACGGCCGGGTCCAGTTCGCGTGCGTTGGCTCAGCTGTAGCGGTAGGGCTTGCCGGCCTTGACCATCGTCTCGTTGTAAGCCTTGAAGATGCCGACGATCTTGGCCTTCAACTCGCTTTCGGCTGCGATCTCGTCCCAGAACTTGTGGGCCTCGTCCTCGACCGTCTGCCACTCACTGTCGGGGATGGTGGTCGATTCCAGCTTGGTCTCGTTGACCCGCAGGCTGGCCTCGCCGTTCCAGTACCAGTGCTGGCGGTGGTAGTGGGACGAGTTGAAGCAGACCTCCATCAGCGTCTTGAGGTGATCCGGCACCTCGTTCCAGCGGTCCATGTTGGCGAAGAAATGGCCGATCCAGGCGCCCGAGATGTTGTTGGTCAGGAAGTAGTTGGTCACGTTGGCCCAGCCCGAGGTGTAATCCTCGGTGATGCCCGACCAGGCGATACCGTCGAGCTCACCCGTCTGCAGCGCGACCTCGACATCCTCCCACGGCAGGGTGACCGGCACCACGCCGAAGCGCGACAGGAAGCGGCCTGCGGTCGGGAAGGTGAAGACGCGCAGGCCCTTGAGGTCTTCGAGCGACTTGATCGGGGTCTTGGTGGCGAAGTTACAGGGGTCCCAGGACCCGGCCGAGATGTGCTTGACCCCAACCTTGGCATATTCTTCCTTCCAGATCTCGTCGAGACCCCAGTGGTTGAACAGCGCGGGCACGTCGAGCGAGTAGCGCAGGCCCAGCGGGAAATAGCCGCCGAACACCGTCACCTCGGTCGGGCTCGCCATCGAGTCGTCGTCCGACTGCACGGCGTCGATGGTGCCTTTCTGCAGCGCGCGGAACAACTCTCCGGTCGGCACCAGCTGGTCGGCATAGTAGAGCTCGATCTCCATCTGGCCCTGGGCGATCTCGTTGAACTGCCTGATGCAGGTATCGACGACCTCGACCGCGAGCGCGGGGCCGGCATAGGTCTGCATGCGCCACTTGATCGGTGCCTGCGCCAACACGGCGGGGGCGGCCAGGGTAGCCGGAACGGAAGCGGCGGCAGTGGTGAGGAACTTGCGTCTCGTCGTCATGAGTCTCTCCTTGCTGGTTGGGGCTTCGCCCGTTGCCGGGTTCTTGTCATCTTGCGTTGATCTGCTGCGGCAGCCACAGAGCGATCTCCGGGAAGGCGAGCACCAGGATCAGAGCCAGGATCATCACGCCGACGAACGGCACGATGGAGCGGTAGATGTCGATGATGTTGATTTCCGGCGGCGCCATCGCGCGCATGAGGAAAAGGTTGTAGCCGAAAGGCGGGGTCATGTAGGCGATCTGGCAGGTGATCGTGTAGAGCACTCCGTACCAGATCAGCACGTACTGACTGTCTATCCCGAGATCGAGCGTCGCGACGAGTGGCACGTAGAGCGGCGCCACGATCACCAGCATCGCGGTGTCGTCCAGGAACGTGCCCATCACCAGATAGCTGAGCTGCATCAGGATCAGGATGGTCCAGGGGGAGAGCCCCAGCCTGTCGATGAAGAACCCTTCGATGGCCTTGACCGCGCCGAGCCCGTCGAACACCGCGCCGAAGGCGAGCGCGGCGAGGATGATCCACATGAACATGCACGAGATGGCGAGCGTCTCGCGGGTGCAGGTCTCGAAGACGGCGCGCGTGAAACGCCCCTTGATGAGGGCGGCGACGACCGCGGCCAGCGCGCCCACCACCGAGGCTTCCACCAGAGAGGTATAGCCGGTGACGAACGGTACCATCATCACCAGGAAGATGACCAGCGGCAGCACGCCCGCCGTCAGCAGGCGAAGCTTTTCCGAGCGCGGGATGGCCGCCCGCTCCTCGGCGTCGAGCACGGGGCCGAGCTCCGGGTTCAGCCGGCAGCGCAGCCAGATGTAGAGAATGAACATTCCCGCCATCATCAGCCCCGGCAGCACCCCCGCCAGCCACAGCAGGCTCACGGGCTGGCGCGCGATCATGGCGTAGAGCACCAGGACCACGGACGGCGGAATGAGGATTCCGAGCGACGATCCCGCCTGGATGACGCCTGTCACCATGCGCTTGTCATACTTGCGCTTGAGGAGTTCCGGCAGCGCGATGGTCGCGCCGATGGCCATGCCGGCGACGGAAAGGCCGTTCATCGCCGAGATGATGACCATCAGGAAGATCGTCCCGATGGCGAGCCCCCCGGGAATGGGGCCGAACCAGACGTGGAACATGCGGTAGAGGTCGTCGGCGAGCCGGCTTTCCGACAGGACGTAGCCCATGAAGATGAACATCGGCAGGGTCAGCAGCGGATACCACTTCATCAGCTTCATAGCCGCCGAGAAGCCCATGTCCGAGCCGCCCACCCCCCACAGCGGCAGCGCCGCGGCGACGGCCACGAAGCCGATGGCGCCGAAGACGCGCTGGCCCGTGGCCATCATCAGCATCATCGTGGCGAACATCAGGATGGCGATCAGCTCGTAGGACATCAGAGCTCCTCCCCGCGGATCTTCGCCACGTCGCGGAAGAAGAAGGCGATCGCCTGCAGGAGCATGAGCAGAACGGCGATGCACATGATCACCTTGATCGGCCACAGATAGGGCCGCCAGGCCGTCGGGCTGCGCTCGGCATATTCGATTGAATAGGCGGTGGACTCGACCGCTCCGTAGAGCAGGACGCCGAGATAGAACATCAGCGCGAAGATCGAGAAGGCATCGACCCAGGCGCGGGTGCGCGGGCTCCAGCGGTGGTAGAGGAGGTCCATCCGCACGTTCGAATCGAGCTGCAGGGAATAGGGGCCGCCCAGCATGAAGTAGGCGACCATTGCGAATTGGGCCATCTCAAGGGTCCAGATCGACGGCCAGGGCGTGATCTTCGAAATGGTCGACCAAGCCAGGATCGCCATCATCACGTAGAGAATGTACATGGCGAAGCGACCGACACGGCGGTTCACCGCCTCGACGACGCGGACATAGGTCTTCACCGCCTCAGGCACGCGCCATCCTCTTCCACGACGCCCGGCGTTTCGCCTGGCCCCGGACCTGATCGGCCGAAGCCCCATACGCCCTCAGTGCAGAACTTCCCAAAAACCCGCCTCCGGCACCTCGAGCGCCATCTCACGCCGCACCATTTTGCACGCTGCGTCCGGGCATGGAGGCCCCCGCCCCCTGCCCTCGGGGAATGATCTTCATCCGCCGCGTGGACGTTTGTCAAACCCTTGGCACGGTGACTTTTTTCGCTGCGGAGCTATAGTGGAAGGGTATCGGCGGCTGGCACCCCGGTTCTCGGGGGTGATTGCATCTCATGTGCGCGTCGAGTGGTCCATCGCGCGAATGTTATCGTATTAAACATTCGTAATGATAATATGCGTGCAGTCGTGCCGGATAAACGTCATATTAGCTGGGCATTATTCGATCGTGCCTGCTGCGGGACCGGGTTGGGCGCCTTGATCCATAGTGCCTTCCAAGAACCCTGGAGTAGCTGATGTCGATATGGAAGCAGGCTGCCCTCACCCTCGTGGTGCTGCTGATCGCGGCGGTCTGCTGGGTTCGCTTCTACCCGGGCGCTGGCGGACTCCTCGAGCGGGCCGGCATCGACTGGGTTCCCTTCGTTCCTGAGGCACCGGTCGAAACAGCGGGCGGCGAAGGCCGCAGGGGCGGTCCCGGCGGTGGCGGTCCGCCGCAGTCGGCCGTGGGGACTGCGCCGGTGCTGGAACTCACGATCAACGACCGGCTCTCCGCGATCGGAACCGGTCGCGCGGTGCGCTCGGTCACCGTGACTCCCTATACCAACGGCCGCCTGACGGAGGTGCTGACCGAATCGGGCGCGACCGTCAGCCGCGGCGACGCCATCGCACGGCTGGATTCGGAAGCCGAGCAGATAGCCTACGACCGTGCGCAGATCGCCGTCGCGGACGCCCAGAGCCGCGTCGATCGTATCCAAGCATTGCGCAGTTCCAATACCGCGAGCGCGGTCCAGCTCACCGATGCCGAACTCGCGCTCGAGAATGCGCGGCTGGAGCTTCGCGATGCCGAACTGGAACTCGAGCGCCGCTCGATCGAGGCTCCGATCGGCGGCGTCGTCGGCATCCTGCCGATCACGGCGGGCAACTACGTGACCACGCAGACCGAGATTGCGACGATAGACGACCGTTCCGAGATCCTGGTCGACTTCTGGGTCGCCGAACGCTTCGCGGGCATGATCACCGTGGGCTCGGCGCTCACCGCGACCTCGATCGCGCGGCCGGGCGAGACTTTCGAGGGCACCGTCAGCGCCATCGACAATCGCGTCGATTCCGACAGCCGCACGCTTCGGGTGCAGGCCAGGCTCGCCAACGAGGACGACAGGCTGCGCGCCGGCATGTCATTCCAGGTCGCCATGCGCTTTCCCGGCGACAAGTTCCCGGCGGTCGACCCGCTCGCGGTGCAATGGGGCACCGACGGTGCCTATGTCTGGGCGATCCGGGGCGGTCGCGCCGAGCGAATCCCGATCAAGGTCATCCAGCGCAACACCGACAGCGTCCTGGTGGACGCCGCGCTCAGTCTCCAGGACAGCGTCGTGACCGAGGGGCTCCACGTGGTTCGCGAGGGCGCCGAAGTGCGCATCGCCAGCCGCGACCGCGGCACGGACGCCGGGCAGCAGCCCGCCGGCGGCTCCTGAGCGGAGGCGGCGGCGCGGATATGGATTACGAAGCACAACGCCAGGAACACGGCATAACCGCACTCTTCGTGAGGCGGCCGGTGCTCGCCTTCGTTCTCAACACGCTGATCGTGGTCGCGGGGCTCGCCGCCTTCTTCGGGGTCGAAATCCGCGAGCTGCCGGACGTCGACCGTCCGGTGATCACCATCCGCACCGACTTCGCGGGCGCCGCCGCCGAGACGATCGACCGGGAACTGACCGGCATCATCGAGGGCGCGGTGTCGCGCGTGGCGGGCGTCAAGTCGATCTCTTCTTCCTCGTCGTTCGGCGAGAGCCGCGTCACCGTCGAATTCGGCGACGACGTCAATCTCGATACCGCCGCGTCCGACCTGCGCGATGCGCTGGGACGCGTCACCAACGACCTCCCCGAGGACGCCGAGGCGGCCCGCATCATCAAGGCGGACGCCAATGCCCAGGCCGTCGTGCGCCTCGGCGTGACCTCCGACACCATATCGGTCGAGGACATGACCGTGCTGGTCGAGGACGAGATCATCGATACGCTGTCGTCCGTGCCGGGGGTCGCCGACGTGCAGGTCTACGGCGACCGTCAGAAGATCTTCCGCATCGACATCGACCAGAACAAGATGGCGAGCCTCAACCTGACGGTCGCGGACGTCTCCAGCGCGCTCTCCTCCATCGCCTTCGACACGCCGGCGGGATCGCTGACGAGCAACACCCAGGACCTGATCGTTCGCGCGACCGCGTCGGTCAACACGCCGGCAGCCTTCGAGAACCTGATCATCAACCGCCGCGCCCGGCTCGGCGACTTCGCCACGGTGACACTCGGACCCGACATCGGCCAGTCGCAGCTTCGCGCCAACGGCAAGAGCGGCATCGGGCTCGGCATCATCCGCGCCGCGCAGTCCAACACGCTGGAGATTTCGCAAGGCGTGCGCGAGGCCGCGGCGCGGCTGCAGGAGAACCTGCCCGATGGCATGTCGATCGAGGTCACCAGCGACGATGCCACGTTCATCAATGGCGCCATCCACGAGGTCGAGATCGCGCTCGGAATCTCGGTCTCCGTGGTGCTCCTGATCATCTTCCTGTTCCTCTGGGACTGGCGCGCGACGATCATTCCCGGCCTCGCCATGCCCGTCGCCCTCATCGGCACCCTCGCCGCAATCTATCTCGCGGGTTTTTCCGTCAACATCCTGACCCTGCTGGCCCTGGTATTGGCGACCGGCCTCGTCGTCGATGACGCGATCGTGGTGCTGGAAAACATCGTGCGCAGGCGCAACGAGGGCATGGGCCCTCGCGCCGCCGCGGTCCTCGGCACCGACGAGGTGTTTTTTGCCGTCATCGCCACGACCGCGACGCTGATCGCCGTCTTCGTTCCGCTCTCCTTCCTGCCCGGCCAGACCGGCGGCCTGTTCCGCGAATTCGGCTTCGTGCTCGCGATGTCGGTGCTCTTGTCGTCGATCGTGGCGCTGTCGCTCTGCCCGATGCTCGCCTCGCGCATCCTGAAGGATACCGGCCGTCACGAAGCCAGGAGCGGCGGCGTGGGCGGCGCGCTTTCGGGCCTCTACCGCCGCTGCCTTTCCGCCTGCCTCAACGCACCCATGGTCGTTGTCGCCGTTTCGCTGCTGTTCGCTGCACTCGCTGCCAGCCTCTATCCGACCATCAAGTCGGAACTGACGCCGACGGAGGACCGGTCGATGGCCTTCCTGCGCGTGTCCGCCCCGCAGGGCGTGAGCCTGGATTACCTCTCGCAACAGATCCGAGGGATCGAACAGGCCATCCAGCCCTTCCGCGATTCGGGCGAGATCACCAGCACCTTCTCGCTCGCCGGCTGGGGCGGTTCGTCCAACAGCGGCTTCGTGGTGATGCGCCTGGCGGACTGGGACAAGCGGGAGCGCTCGCAGCAGCAGATTCTCGACGAGGTGAACCGGCTCGTGCGGGACGTTCCCGGCGTCCGCGCCTTCGCCTTCCAGCCCAACAGCCTCGGCATCCGCGGCGCCG
>CATMOC010000117.1 GCA_950071955.1 uncultured Mesorhizobium sp.
GCCGACGGCTTCGCCCTGACCCATCGGCGAGCCGGAGGTGATCAGCGTCAGCTTCGGCCACGAGACCACGATCACGCCGACGAAGCCGACCGCCACCGCGGTCCAGCGGAAGATGCGTACGGTCTCACTGAGGAAAAGGGCGCTGAAGACGACGACGATCAGCGGCTGGGCGTAGTTGATGGCGATCCACTCGGGCAACGGAAGCTTGGTCAGGGCGTAGAAGCCGAGCCCCATGGACGTGACGCCGACCAGCCCGCGCGCCACGTGGCTGAGCGGCCGCCTGGTATAGAAGGCGGTCGCGAGTTCCTTTCGCCACGTCATCACCGCCACGACCGGGATGATCGCGAACAGAGAGCGGAAGAAGACGATCTGTCCGGCGAACACGTCGCCGGACGCCTTGATCAGGGAAGACATCACGACGAAGGCCACGACCGAGCAGACCTTGAGAAGGATGCCGGTCAGCGGCCGCCGTTCCGGCACCTCCATGGCCGTCACGCGGCGGCGGCTTCCCGGATCGCCTCCCAAACGCGCATGGGGGATGCCGGCATCTCGATGTGGCGGATGCCGTGGGCACGCCAGAGCGCATCGGTGATCGCGTTGAGAGCAGCCGGCGTGCCGCCGATCGTTCCCGCCTCACCGGCGCCCTTGATGCCCATGGCGTTCGTGGTCGAGGGCACGTTGCGCGTCTGGAAGTCGAAGAAAGGCACGTCCTCGGCGCGCGGCATGGCATAGTCCATGAAGCTCGCGGTGACCAGCTGGCCGTCCTCGGAATAGACGGTGTTTTCCGTCATAGCCTGGCCGATGCCCTGCACGATGCCGCCATGCACCTGGCCGGCGAGCAGGATCGGGTTCACCGTCGCGCCGAAATCGTCGACGATCGTATAGCTCAGTATCTCGACTTGCCCCGTCTCGGGATCGATCTCGACCTCGCAGACATGGGTCCCGTTCGGATAGGTGGCCTCGTCCTGCACAAACTCGCCGAAGCCCTTCAAGTCCTCGGGGTTCTTCGCCGCCCTCGCGATCGCGGCGAAATCGACGGAACGGTCCGTGCCGACGATCCGCGCCGTGCCGTCGACCAGTTCTATGTCGCCGGCCGCGGCCTCGAGTTCGTCGGCGGCGATCTTCCTGATCTTTTGGGCCAAATCCTCGCCGGCGCGCGAGGCCGAGACGCCGCCGAGCGGGATCGAACGCGAGCCGCCCGTGCCGCCGCCCTTGGAGAGTTCGTCGGTGTCGCCCTGCCGCACGGAGATCTTCTCGATCGGCAGGTCGAGCTTTTCGGAGACGAACTGCGCATAGGCCGTGGCATGGCCCTGGCCATTCGACTGGGTGCCGATGAACAGCGTCACCGTGCCATCGCCCTCAAGGCGCAGGTTGGCCGCTTCCGAGCCCGCGAAGGCGCACGCCTCGATGTAGGTCGCAAGGCCTATTCCACGCAACTTGCCGTTGGCGGCAGACTGCTTCAGGCGGGCGTCGAAGTCCTTCCAGCCGGAGCGCTCCAGCGCCAGGTCCAGATGGCCCTCGAACTCGCCGACGTCATACTTGCGGCCCGTCTGGGTGGTGTAGGGGAACTGCTCGGGCCGAATGAAGTTGCGGCGGCGGATTTCGTCCGGTCCGACGCCGATCACGCGGGCGCATTCGTCGACCAGCTTTTCGAGCAGCAGGGCCGCTTCCGGGCGGCCGGCGCCGCGATAGGCATCCACCGGGCAGGTGTTGGTGTAGACGCCGGTGATGGAGACGTCGAGCGCCTGGATGTCGTAGACGCCGGTCGACATGGTCGCGCCGACGAAGGGGATGAAGGGGCCGTACTGGGAGATGTAGGCGCCCAGATTGGCGATCAGCTTCACCCGCAGCCCGAGGAAGCGGCCTTGGTCATCCATGGCCATCTCGGCATCGACGACGTTGTCGCGGCCCTGGGCGTCGGTCATGAAGTGCTCGGAACGGTCGCCGGTCCACTTCACCGGATGGCCGAGCCGCTTGGCGGCTTCGAGCACCAGAGGATACTCGCGGTAGACGAAGGTCTTCGGGCCAAACCCGCCGCCGACGTCGGGCGTGATGACGTGGAGCTTGGCCGGTTCCACTCCGAGCACGCCCGAGATGATCCTCTGCATTGAATGCACGCCCTGCGAGCCGGTCGTCAGCTGGAAGCGATCCTCGCTAGCGCGCCATTCGCCGATCGCGGCGCGTGGCTCCATGTAGTTGCAGACCAGACGGTTGTTGTGGAACTGGACCTTCGCGACCTTCGAGGCCTTGGCAAAGGCTGCCTCGGCCTTCGCCGGTTCGCCGAGCTGGTAGAGGAACGCGCGGTTACTCTCGAGTTCCGACCAGACCAGCGGAGCCCCCTCCGACAGTGCCTCGGCCGTTCCGGCGACCGGCTCCTTGTCGTCGTAGTCGATCTCGATCAGCTCGGCGGCATCCTGTGCCAGCGCGCGGCTGTCCGCCACTACGAAGGCGACTGCATCACCCACGTAGCGCACCCGGTCGCGGCACAGAATCGGGATGTCGCGCGTCGGCGCCCGCGATCCGTCCGGCTGCTTCTGCATGGCGCCGGACTTCAGGTCGCCGAGATGGGCGGTGTCTTCGCCCGTAAGGACGAGATGGACACCCGGAGCGGCTCTGGCCGCCTCGACCGAGGCTATCCTGAAGGAAGCATTGGCCACCGGTGACCGCAGGACGTAGCCGTGCAGCACCGCCTCCGGCGATATATCGTCCGTATAGCGTCCCCTGCCCGTGATGAAGGCACTATCCTCCACCCGCAGAACAGAAGCGCCCATTCCGAATTTCGGCGTAAAAACCGTCATGTTCCGTCCCGATCAGTGATTGGAAATGAAAAGGGAGATAAGGGTTTCATTAGTTTTGTCGAGTGTCGGTTTTGTGTAAAGGGCAACGCTGGCGAATTGTTGTGCCAGCGCCATGATCGGCGTGACGTAGGAAAGGCAGCGAATGCGAACGGATACGGGGCAGGTGTTCAAGCTGGAGGACTACCGTCCTTCCAATTTCCTGATACCGAAAACGAAGCTCTCCTTCCGCCTCGATCCCGACCGAACGACCGTCGTCTCGGAACTCACCGTGGAGCGCAACGCCGAAACCAGCGACGGCACGCCTCTCGTGCTCGACGGCGACGGGCTGACGCTCGTCGAACTGGAGATCGATGGCGAGAAAGTCGGCCCCAACGCCTACGATCTTACGCCGGAGAAACTGACCGTCCACGCGCTGCCCAAGCGAAAAAGCTTCCGCCTCAAGGTGACGACGGAGATTTCTCCGTCGACGAACACGGCGCTGATGGGGCTCTACCGCTCGAACGGCGTCTACTGCACGCAATGCGAGGCCGAAGGTTTCCGGCGCATCACCTATTTCCTCGACCGGCCCGACGTCCTTTCGGTCTACACGGTGCGGATCGAGGCCGACCGCAAGGACGCACCGCTGCTCCTGTCGAACGGCAATCCGTCGGACGCCGGCGAACTCGATGGCGGACGGCACTACGCCGTGTGGGAAGACCCGTTTCCGAAGCCCTCCTACCTCTTCGCGCTCGTCGCGGGCGATCTCGGCGTTCTGGAGGACCGCTTCACCACCATGTCCGGCCGCGAAGTCGCGCTCGGCATCTACGTTGAGCATGGCAAGGAGCCGCGCGCGACCTACGCGATGGACGCGCTGAAGCGATCGATGAAATGGGACGAGGAGGTTTTCGGGCGCGAATACGATCTCGACGTTTTCAACATCGTCGCCGTGTCCGACTTCAACATGGGCGCGATGGAGAACAAGGGCCTCAACGTCTTCAACGACAAGTACGTGCTGGCCGACGAGGAGACCGCGACCGACGCCGATTTCGCCAACATCGAAGCCATCATCGCACATGAATATTTCCACAATTGGACAGGAAACAGAATCACTTGCCGCGACTGGTTCCAGCTCTGTCTGAAGGAGGGGCTGACCGTCTATCGCGACCACGAGTTCTCGGCCGACCAGCGCTCGCGCGCCGTCAAGCGAATCGCCGAGGTCCGCACGCTGAAAGCGCACCAGTTTCCCGAGGACCAGGGGCCGCTCGCCCACCCCGTGCGCCCGCGCCGCTACCGCGAGATCAACAACTTCTACACGGCGACCGTCTACGAGAAGGGGTCCGAGATCGTGCGCATGATCCGCACCGTCCTCGGCCGGGAAAAGTTCCGAGAGGGAATGGATCTCTACTTCGAGCGCCACGACGGCGACGCCGCCACCATCGAGGACTTCCTCCGGGTCTTCGAGGACGTGTCGCAAAAGGACCTTTCGCAGTTCGCGCTCTGGTACCATCAGGCCGGCACGCCCAACGTCACGGTCAAGGCCTCGCATGACGCACAGCGCGCGGAGCTCGTCCTGGACGTCGAGCAGTCCTCCCCTCCAACGCCCGGCGAAAGCCGCAAGCGACTGATGCACATCCCGCTGGCCTTCGGGCTCGTCGGTCCTTCGGGCGAGGATTTCACCTGGGATACGGCCGAGGGTGCTTCGATCGAGAATTCCATTCTCCACATCCGCAAGCGCAAGCACAGCATACGCTTTACGGGGATCTCGGAGCGTCCGCGCGTGTCGCTCAACCGCGGCTTTTCGGCGCCGGTCACGCTTTCGGTCGAAGAGAAGCCGGAGGACAGGGCCTTTCTGGCACGCCACGATAGCGACCTGTTCTCGCGCTGGCAGGCGCTGAACACGCTGATGACTGAGGCGATCATCGAGGCCTCGAAACTGATTCGCGGCGGCAAGGAACCGCAATTTCCCGATGATCTCCTGGTTCTTTGCGGCGACATCGCAGCCGACGTCTCGCTGGAAGAGGCCTACCGGGCGCTCGCGCTTACCTTCCCCGCGGAGGCCGACGTCGCCCGCGAGATCGGCAGCAACATCGATCCGGACGCGATCCTGGCGGCACGAGACGCGCTCGTGGCCGCAGTGGGAAGCGCCAATGGGGCGTCATTCGCAACACTCTACGAGAAACTCGCCGCCGAGGGGCCGTTCAGTCCGGATGCACAGAGTGCCGGGCGTCGTGCCTTGCGCAACGCCCTCCTGGACTATCTCTCGGCAAGCTCGGGAAATCCTGGAAGGGCCGCCGCCCAGTTCGAACAGGCCACCAACATGACCGACCGGTCGGCCGCGCTCACCACGCTGGCCGTCCGGCATCCGGCGGCACCGGAAACCGCTGCTGCGCTCGCGCGCTTCGAGGAGCGTTACGGCTCCGACCCTCTGGTGCTGGACAAGTGGTTCCAGATCCAGGCGGCGGCGCCGGGACGGCATTCACTGGAGACCGTCCGAAGCCTGTCGGAGCACCGCGCTTTCTCGCTCGCCAATCCCAACCGCATCCGCTCCCTCATAGGCACCTTCTCCAGCGCAAACCAGACGGGTTTCCACCGGCCCGACGGCGAAGGCTACAGGTTCTTCACCGAGATGGTGCTCGCGGTCGAGCGCCGCAACCCGCAGGTCGCTGCCCGGCTCGCCACTGCGCTGCGGTCATGGCGTTCGCTGGAACCGGGCCGACGGGCCCTGGCGCGCGAGGCCCTCCTCAGGATCTCATCGGCGGAAAACCTGTCGCCCGACCTGCGCGACATCGTCGAGCGCACGCTGGCCTGAGTTGCCTTCGAAAACGACGAATATTCGCCGGATGAAGGTCTTCCCACTGGACAACACGAATCAGCTTTGATTCTTTAGCGATGATTCGGATGTGCGGCGTGCCGAATCATACGGGGACATCAAACAGGAACGGAGCCACTGGATGGCAGAGGCGGACGCGCGCGGCGCGCCCGATGCGCAGACTCTCGCCCGCGGGCCGGCCAGGCGGCGGTCGGGCCGGAGGCTGACCGGCAATGCGCGCGTTCTCGCTGCTCCGGCCTACGAACGGCTGATCGCGGCGGAACCCTATCTGCGCCGTTCGATCCCCACCCTCATCGTCATCTTCCTTCTGGTGGTCGCGGCGGCGCGCAGCATGTCGATGATGGCCTGGCACGACGACATAGAGCGCACGGCCAGGACCATGCTGGGCCTCGGCGCGGCCGAGCTCGCAAGTGCCATGCGGGAGGGCGAAAAGTCGCCGGGAGACGATCCTGCCGCCAGCCAGGACTACCTGGAACGCTCTGGCGTGTTGAGTTCACTGCGCCCGCGCCACATCCTCGTGGTGACGGACGCAAACTACCGCATCGTCGCGTCGGCGCCGGGTGCGCTCGACTGGACCGGCAAGCCGCTGGACGGGATCGTGGCCGGCGGTCAGCCGCTCTTCCTGTTCGGCGAACGGGCCGGCGTCATGACGGTCAGCGTGAACGGGCACGAGTGGTTTGCCGCTCTCAGCCACATCGGGTCCGGCAGGGGCGCCGCCGCGCTGCTCATTCCGAAGGAGACCGTGTTCGCGGAATGGCGGCGGATGGTCTCGCTCAACGTGACCCTGTTCGTCATCACGTCCGGCGTTCTCATCATCGTATTGTATGCCTATTTCAGCCAGGCCTCGCGCGCGCAGACCGCGGACCGCATCTACGACCAGGCGCATCAGCGCATCGACCTGGCGCTGGTGCGCGGGCGCTGCGGATTGTGGGACTGGGACATGGCACGCGGCAAGATGTACTGGTCGCGGTCCATGTACGACATGCTTGGTTACGAGGTTTGCGAGGACATGCTGTCCTTCGGCGTCGTCTCGTCGATTATTCATCCGGACGACGCCGACCTCTTCGATCTCGCCAACCAGATCGTGGCGCGCGAGATCGACCAGATCGACCAGGTCTTCCGCATGCGGCACGCGGCGGGCCATTGGGTCTGGATGCGCGCCAAGGCGCAGGTCATCGATCCCGAGGCCTCCGAAATCCACATGATCGGCATCGCCGTCGACGTCACCGAGCAGCACAAGCTCGCCCGCCAGTCGGAGATGGCGGACATGCGGCTGCGGACCGCGATCGAGAACATCTCGGAATCCTTCGTCCTGTGGGATTCCGACGACCGGCTCGTCATGTGCAACACCAAATTCCAGGAGCAGATGGGGCTCGCCGATCCCGACATAGTCTCCGGCACCGCACGGGCCGACCTGGAAACCCGGATGAAGGGCTACGCCTTCGAGCGCAAGCTCGCCGGCGCCAACGGACGCGACGGGGCAACGTTTGAGCGGCAGTTGGCCGACGGACGCTGGCTGCAGGTCAACCAGTCGAAGACCCGCGACGGGGGCGTCGTGTCCATCGGCGCCGACATCACCCTCCTCAAGCTGAACCAGGAGAAGCTGGTCGACAGCGAACGGCGCCTCATGGCGACGATCCACGATCTCAGCCTCGCCCGCCGGGCGGAGGAGGAGCGCGCGCTGGAACTGTCGGAACTGAACCGGAAATACATGCGCGAGACCGAACGCGCGGAAGCCGCAAGCCGGGCGAAATCCGAGTTCTTGGCCAACATGTCGCACGAGCTGCGCACGCCCCTCAACGCCATCATCGGATTTTCCGAACTCATGCAGTCCGGACTGTTCGGCAAGCTGGGATCCGACCGCTACGAAGAATACGCCCGCGATATCCACTCGAGCGGCAACTATCTGCTCGGTGTGATCAATGACATCCTCGACATGTCGAAGATCGAGGCCGGCCAGTTCTCCCTGCAGCGCGAGGAAATCGACCTCGACCGCCTGATGGCCGAGGCCATCCGGGTGATCTCGGTTCAGGCGGACGCGAAATCGATCTCGATCGGCACGAAGATTACCGAACACGCGACGCTCTACGCCGACCGGCGCGCGATCAAGCAGATCGTCATCAACCTCCTGTCGAACGCAGTGAAGTTCACCGGCCAGAACGGCAGGATCCTCGTCAAGGCCAAGAAAGTTTCCGGCGCCTTCGTTCTGTCGATCGAGGACAATGGCTGCGGCATCCCGAAGGAGGCCCTGAAGAAGCTCGGCAGGCCTTTCGAGCAGGTGCAGAACCAGTTCTCCAAGAACCACACCGGCTCTGGCCTCGGCCTCGCCATATCCCGTTCGCTCACCGAAATGCATGGCGGGGTGCTGAAGATCAAGTCGGCGGAAGGCGAAGGCACCATCGTCTCGGTGCGCATTCCTGTCAGCCAGATGAAGATAGCCGCCTGAACCGTCCGGCGGGTTGCGATCCTACCGGCCGCAGACGAGCCTGTCGAAATGCCCGCGCACGCGGCGCGCCGTCTCCGCGATGTGGGCCTCCAACACCTTGAGATCGGGCAGGTCGGTGTTGCGCAGGAGCAAGTCCGCCAGCCCCGGCGGCATGTCGTCCGGATCGATGTCGCCGGTGAGGCACAGGCGCGAGACCTGCGCGAGCCCGGTGAAGAGGCGGTAGGCCGACGAAAGCTCGTCCCTCGCCTGCCGGTCGCAGAAGCGATCGGTCAGGTGCGACAGCGCCTCCGCGGTCGAGGTGGCGCGGTTTTCGCCGTCGACCTGACCGAGCAGCGCCGCCGTCTGGGCGATGAATTCCAGGTCGATCAGCCCGCCGGGAATGAGCTTCAGATCCCAGACGTCGCGCGGCGGCTTGTCGGTCTCGATCAGCGTGCGCATCTCGCAGGCATCGTGCCGGACCTTGGCCGCATCGTGCGGAGCGGCGATGATCTTCGCGATCTCGCCAGCCACTTCGCCCGCGAGCGCCGCGTCGCCCGCCACCACGCGGGCCCGCGTCAGAGCCATGTGTTCCCAGGTCCAAGCCTCCGACCGCTGGTACTTGCGGAAAGCCTCCAGATGCGTCGCGACCGGTCCCTTGTTGCCCGAAGGCCGCAGGCGCAGGTCGATCTCGTATAGAACTCCCTCCGCCGTCGGAGCGGATACCGCCGCGATGAGACGCTGCGTCAGCCGCGCGTAGTATTGCGAAGGTGCCAGCGGTCTTGCTCCGTCCGACCCGTCGGCATCGGCGGGATGGTCGTAGAGCAGGATCATGTCGACGTCCGAACCGGCGGTCAGTTCCCGGCTGCCGAGCTTTCCCATGCCGAGGATCACCGCCCGCCCGCCCGCGACGGTGCCGTGGCGGCGCGCAAACTCCTGCCGCACCGCGTCGAAAGCGGCCCCGATGGTCAGGTCGGCGAGGTCCGAGAAGGCCTTGCCGGCGCGGGTCGCGTCGATCGCGCCGGTCAGGAGCCGGATGCCGATGAGGAACTTCTGCTCGAGCGCGAAGATGC
>CATMOC010000118.1 GCA_950071955.1 uncultured Mesorhizobium sp.
GAGCGCGCGCGGCTGGCGCTGGCGCTGATCACGCGCGATGCGCCGCACCTGCTGATCCTCGACGAGCCGACCAACCATCTCGACATCGACAGCCGCGAATCCCTCATCCATGCGCTCAACGATTACCCCGGTGCGGTCATCCTGATCTCGCACGACCGGCACCTGATCGAGGCGACGGCCGACCGGCTGTGGCTGGTTAAGGACGGCACGGTGGCGCCCTACGAGGGCGACCTCTCCGACTATCGCAGCCAGATCACCGGCGGGGCGGCGGACAGGCGCGAGAAGCGCGAAACGGACAAGGCCTCAAAGGCGGACAAGCGCCGGGAGGCCGCCGCCCGCCGCGCGGCGATGGAGCCGGTCGCCAAGCAGGTCCGCGCCACGGAGGGGTTGATCGATCGCACGCGCAAGAAGCTCGACGGCGTGGAGGACGAGCTTGCAAACCCGGCGCTCTACGAGAAAGATCCCAAGAGGGCGACGAGGCTCGCCAGGGAGCGCTCGGAACTCGCGGCCGCGCTGGCGCGGCACGAGGAGACCTGGCTGCAGCTCTCCGCCGAATACGAGGAGGGGATCGCCGAATGAGCATCAGGGCCGCAACGCATGGCGAGATCAGGGTCGTCACGATCGACCGGCCCGAGGCGCGCAACGCCGTCGATCCGGAAATGGCGACACAGCTGTTCGCCGAGTTCGTGGCATTCGATCGCGACCCCGCGCTCAAGGTGGCCATCCTCGCCGGCATCCCGGGCGCCTTCTGCGCCGGCTTCGACCTGAAACGCGCGGCGGGCGGAATGGACGAGACCTGGTATGCCGAGCACGATCTCGACGCGAGCTTCGACGGACATGGCGACCAGCCGCGGAAGGGACCGATGGGGCCGACCCGGCTGTCGCTTTCCAAGCCCGTTATCGCCGCCGTCTCCGGACCGGCCGTCGCGGGCGGCATGGAACTGGCGCTCTGGTGCGACATGCGGATAATCGAGCGTTCGGCCTACATGGGCGTCTACTGCCGCCGCTGGGGCGTGCCGCTGATCGACGGCGGCACGGTCAGGCTTCCGCGCATCGTCGGGCACGGTCGCGCCATGGATCTGATTCTCACCGGAAGGCAGGTCGAGGCCGAGGAGTGCCTCGCCATCGGCCTCGCCAACCGGCTCTGCGACGAAGGCGCCGCGCTGGAGGCAGCACTCGAACTCGCCGAGCAGATCAGCCGCTTTCCGCAGTCCTGCATGCGCGCCGATCGAAGGTCGGCCATCGAGCAGTGGTCGCTCGACGTTCCGCATGCGCTGGCCAACGAATGGAAGAGCGCCGAAACCTTTCGGGCGGAGGGCAGCAAGGGCGCCGCGCGGTTCGCATCCGGCAAGGGGCGGTCCGGCGACTTTTCCGAGATCTGAGGTGCCGGGGGACCGCAGGCACGCATGTGCCTACTACTCCTGCTCCTTTTCCTTCCCCTTCTCTTTGTCGGTCTCCGCTCCCCTGCCCCACTTCGGCTGCTCGGCCGCCACCTTGCGGTTGAGGATGCGCCGGCGGCGGAACATCGCCACGAATCCGACAAGGCCGACGAGGATGAGAATGTAGCCGATGGGAACGGCACGTGCGTCGAGGTCGAAAGCTCCCGCGTTCAGGATCAGGCTGACGCGGACGAGCGGAAGCTCTTCGACGTCCGCCCGTTCAACGGTGAAGACGTAGTTCTCGTCGCCGTCGACCGGATCGATGGTGGCCACGTCGGCGCGGTAGACAATGCCGCCCTGAGGGCTCGCGGCCTTCGACGCGGCGTTCTCGAAGGAAACCGGGGCGACGAGGACGGTCCGCCCGTCCGTGATCGCGGTTATCGTCAGGACCGCCGTTCCCTCCTCCGTCGTGAACGGCGTCGAGGTCTGCATCTCCACCGCGACGCTCACCGGCGCCTCGGAGGGCGCGAGGGCGACTTCGGCCGGGGTGAAGCCGCTGCCCTGCCCGAACACCGGGAAGATGCCGATCTCGTATCCGCTGACGTTCCTGACCGCCCAGGGATAGCCGACCCCCAGTGCGAGGCCGGCAAGAAGGATGATCAGGAAGAAGAAGCGCATGCTTGGCAGTCCGTTCTTGCGGCCATCGCGTCGACGAGCGATTTGGCACGCACCCGAGGCGATGTCCAGAAATGGCCGCGCGGCGGCCCTTTGAGTTCCGTCCGGGAGAGCTCTACGCCTTCCGCTGCCACCGGCGATCCGGCGTCTGCTGCCAATACGTTGCCTGGTGCCCGGCGGATCGCACGGCACGCCAGTCGTCGCGCGCCAGCGCGACCTGCGCTTCGTCATGTCCATCGAACATGAAGACGGCGCGCTGATAATCGTCGAGCGCCGGCGCACGGGCGCCGTCGACGATGAAGCGGATATCAGCAGCGTTGGGATTTCCGCTGCCGGTCGTGAGGAGAACGGGCTGCTCCGCGGCATGCGGATCGCGATCGGTGCCGTGCGCGACGAAGGAATCGTCGCGAAACGTCCACAAGTGCTGGTCGAGCGAGTCCCGGCGCTCCTCGCTGCCGGTCTGCACGACCGCCCGCCAGTCGCGCGCCAGCGAGCGCTCGAGGAGCGGCGGAAGCGCATCCTCGAGCGTCGATTCTGTCAGGTGATAGAAGAGGATTTCGGTCACGCCTCGTAGTGGTCCCTGACCAGTCGGTCGAGCAGACGGACGCCGAAGCCCGATCCCCAGGACTGGTTTATGTCGTTCGCCTGCGATCCCATCGCAGTGCCCGCGACGTCGAGATGCGCCCAGGGCGTCTCCTTCACGAAGCGCTGCAGGAACTGTGCGGCGGTAATGGCGCCGCCGTACCGTCCGCCGATGTTCTTCATGTCGGCGTTCTTCGAATCCAGCAGCTTGTCGTATTCCGGCCCCAGCGGCATGCGCCACACCTTCTCGCCGGTCGCGTGGCCCGCCGCAAATAGCCGCTGCGCGAGACCGTCGTCGTTGGAGAACAGCCCGGCATGCCCCTGCCCGAGCGCGACCATGATCGCACCCGTCAGCGTGGCGAGGTCGACGACGAAGCCCGGCTTGAAGCGGTCGTTGCAGTACCAGAGCGCATCCGCCAGCACGAGGCGGCCTTCCGCATCGGTGTTGAGCACTTCGATGGTCTGGCCGGACATCGAGGTGACGATGTCGCCCGGACGCTGCGCGTGCCCGTCGACCGAATTTTCGACAAGGCCGATGATCCCGATCACGTTCGCCTTGGCCTTGCGCGCGGCAAGGACGTGCATGAGGCCGGTCACGGCGGCGGCACCGCCCATGTCGCCCTTCATGTCTTCCATGCCCGATGCAGGCTTCATCGAGTTTCCGCCGGTGTCGAAGGTCACGCCCTTGCCGACGAAGGCGATCGGCTGATCCTTCCCCTTGCCGCCGTTCCAGTGCATCACCACCAGCCGCGCACCGCGAGGCGACCCCTGCGCGACGCCCAGTAGCGCGCCCATACCGAGCTTCTTCATCTCCTTCTCGGCGAGGATCTCGACCTTGACGCCAAGGTCCTCGAGTGTCTTCGCCCGGTCGGCGAACTCGACGGGACCAAGGATGTTCGCCGGTTCGTTGACCAGATCGCGGGCGAGACAGACGCCCGCTGCCACCGCTTCCACGTCCGCGAAGGCCTTCTTGGTCCGCGACGGATCGGCGCAGTGGATCGTCAGCTTGGCGATCTTCGCCTTACTCTCGGTCTCCTCGTCCCTATCCTTGCCGTTCTTCCTGGTCTTGTACTTGTCGAAGGCGTAGGAGCGGAGCAGGAATCCGAGCGCGAAGGCCGCCGCCGCATCGCCGTCGGGGGCCCCGCCCGGCAGATCCAGCAGGAGCGCCGCCTGATCGGTCTTCTGGACCATCGCGCAGGCAACACCGCCGAGCTTGATCCACGCCTGCTCGTCCAGCTTGTCGACCTGTCCGACGCCGACGACGCAGAACCGATCCGCCTGCGCTCCCTCGGGCGCCCAGACTTCCAAGCGCGCGGCCATCTTGCCAGTGAATTTGGCCGCGCCGGCCGCACGCATCACGGCTCCGGATGGGTCGATCGAGCCAGCGGCATCGCCCAGACCGCCTTCGTCGGCCATGAGGAGCACGACGGTGCCGGATTTCGGCGCGGCGGTCAGTTTCGCAAAAGCAATCGAAGGAGGTTTATGCATGTCATCCCGGTTCTGTTCGAGGTGAATTGGAGATCGAACACATATCTAGATCAGCGAGAAGGCCTCGTGAACCTGATTGTGATCGCATTTGCCTCCACGATCGCTTAACTCCGCCTTAACCCTGCTTCTTTGCCCTTTTTTAGCCCTGCTGACCCATCATGGATGCGGTCGGGACGAAAGAATTCTGAACGCAGACGAAAGAGCGAGCGGTTGTAACGCCGGCCTCGTATGGATAGCCTGCCTGGCGCATCGGAGCGAAGGGCTAGGGACAGGAGCGCTGGCATTCATCCAATGAAACTCGTCGAGCGATATATCTTCTCCCGTGCGATGAAGGTATCGGCCAGCGCTCTCGCGGTCGCGCTCGGCATAGCGTGGACGACGCAGGCGCTCAGCCGCATCAATCTCGTGACCGACAGCGGCCAGACGGCCATGACCTTCTTCGAGGTAGCGACGTTGCTGCTTCCCACGGTCGTCGGCGTCGTGACGCCGTTCGCCCTGATCATCGGCGTGACACAGACGCTCGCGGCGATGAACCAGGATTCCGAACTCGCGGTCATTTCGGCATCCGGGACGTCGCGATGGACGATCGTGAAGCCGGTCCTCATTCTTGCGCTCCTTGCCAGCGCGCTCTCGTTCTTCGTCGACAACGCAATAGAACCCGCAGCACGCCAGCGCGTGCGCGACATCGTCGCCAACGCCAATGCGGACATCCTTGCCTCGGTCATCGAGGAAGGGTCCTTCCGCAAGATCCAGGACGGCCTCTTCGTCCAAGTCTCGGAGCGCCTCCCGGACGGACGTCTCGGTGGCATCTTCGTGGCGGATTCGCGCACGAAGAACGTCGACCTCGCCTTCTATGCCAAGAACGGGGAGATCTACAGCGAAGGCAGCGACCGCGTGCTTTTCATGCGCGACGGCGAGGTTCACCGCAAGACGCCGGGAGGCGACGTCTCTGTCATCAAGTTCGTGTCCTATGCATTCGACCTCTCGGAGTTCAAGGCCAAGTCGGACAGCGTCTTCCTGTACCCGAAGGACCGAACCCTCGGATACCTGCTCGAACCCGATCCGGGCGACAACATCTACCAGCAGGTGCCGCTTCTCTACGTCGCGGAACTGCACCGGCGGCTTACCGACTGGACCTACTCCATCGTGTTCGCCCTGATCGCCCTCGCCGCCGCGGGTGACGTGCGATCGCACAGGCAAGCCCGGATACATCCGATGGTCGCCGCAGTCGCCTATGCATTGCTCGTGCGGTGGGAAGGGTATTTTCTCGCCGACAAGGTGGAGGACAGCCGCGCCTTCATACCGCTCGTCTATGCCGTGCCTCTCGGAAATTCGCTCTTTGCCCTCTACTTCGTCGTCACCGGACGCCTGCTGGAACTCCCCGCTTCGTGGGCCGACACTTTGGGCAACCGCGTCGCATCGCTGGGGGCATGGTCCAGGCGCATGATCGGAAGGCTGAATCCGCTGCGGCCGATGGAGGGCAGACCGTGATCGGCTGGACCCTCGGGCGGTACTTCTTCCGGCGCTACGTGGTGATCACCCTGTGGTTCTTCGCCGGAATCTCCGCTCTCATCTTCATCATCGACTTCACCGAGCAGGCCAACCGCTTCGGATCGCTCCCTGGCTATTCCCTGGAACTGGGGCTGGCAATGACCGCCCTGCGCATTCCGCTGATCCTTCAGCAGACGGTGCCGTTCGTTGCGCTGTTTTCGGCAATGGCCACGCTGATCGCCCTGAACCGGAAATACGAACTGGTGATCGCCCGTGCCGCCGGCGTCTCGGCATGGCAATTCCTGCTGCCCTCCTGTATCGGCGCACTGATGTTCGGGCTGCTGACGATCTTCGTCCTCAATCCGATCGCGCCCCACGGCGTGGCGCGCACGGAGCTGATCGAGAGCGAACTCCGCTCCGGCCACTCGAACGAGATTTCGGCGTCCTCGGCGCCCTGGTTGCGGCAGAAGACCGATGGCGCCGAGACCATCATCGGCGCGCGCGCCGTGCTGGATTCGGGTCTGACGCTTTCGGACGCCGTCTTCATCCAACTCGGCGAGAACGGCGATATTGTCATGCGTCAGGATGCCCGGCGGGCCAACCTGACCGACGGATACTGGGAACTCCATGACGTGCGCGTTTCCGTTCCCGGCGAGAAGCCGGTGTCGGTGCAATCGGCGCGCGTTGCGACGAACCTGCGCCCGGAATTCGTCCAGGAGAAGCTCGCCCGCCCCGAGGCGACTCCGTTTCTCGAACTCGGCGAAAAGATCGAAGTCGCGAAGGCCTATGGCTACGCCGCAAACGCATTTGCGATGCAATATCACTCGCTTGTCGCAATGCCGGTGCTGCTGGTCGCGATGACGCTCATCGCGGCGACGGTGTCGATGCGTTTTGTCAGACTCGGTCAATCGGCCACCCTGATTCTGGGTGGCATCCTCTCGGGGTTTCTGCTTTATGTCGTCACGACTCTGGTCAAGGCGTTCGGCAGTTCGGGGATCGTGCCGCCGGTCATCGCAGCCTGGATGCCGGTGGTCGTCGCGATGTTCTTCGGGGTGACCTTTCTGCTGTACAAGGAGGACGGTTAGTTGGGGTTGGTGAGGGGAAGCGGACCGACCGCTCGCGCGCGGCTGCTTTGTGGCGCGACGGCTCTGGCGTTGCTTTGCGCACTCGGCGCCACGAACGCGTATTCCCAGAACCTGCCGTCGTTCGACGCGGGCGCGGACGAGGACACCCAGATGTACCTCGAAGCGGACACGGTGATCTATAACAACGACCTTCAGACGGTCACGGCGCAAGGTCAGGTCCGGATCAAATATGGCGGCAGCCGGCTGGTGGCGCAGCGGGTGGACTACAATCAGCGCACGGGCCGGATCGTGGCCTCCGGCAATGTCGAGATCCTCGACAAGGAAGGCACGCGCATCTTCGCCGACGAGATCGACGTGACAGAGGATTTCGGCGACGGCTTCATCAACGCGCTTTCCGTTGAGACGACCGACGATACCTACTTCGCCGCCGAAAGCGCAGAACGGCGCGGCGGCAGGGTGACGGTCTTCAACCAAGGTGTCTACACGGCGTGCGAACCGTGCGAGGATCGCCCGGACAAGGCCCCGATATGGCGTGTCAAGTCGCGGAAGATCATCTGGAACGGCGAAGAGAAGGTGGTGCGCTTCGAAGGCGCCCGCTTCGAATTCTTCGGGCTGCCGATCGCTTACCTGCCCTATTTCGAGATGGCGGACCCGACGGTCCAGCGCAAGAGCGGGGTATTGCGGCCGACGATCGGCTACTCGAAATACCTCGGCGCGAGCGTATCTGTCCCCTATTTCTTCGCCCTGTCGCCGACCTACGATCTGACCGTCACCGGCACCTACTACGGCAAGCAGGGCTTCCTGACCGAAGCCGAATGGCGCCAGCGCTTCAATAACGGAACCTATACGGTGACTATCGCCGGGATCAGCCAGCAGGATCCTAGCTCTTTCGATCCGGACTATGTGGACAGCACCGTCGAGCGGCGCGGCATGATCGGCACGCGCGGCACCTTCACGATCAATCCGCGCTGGTCCTTCGGGTGGGACGTGCTCTTGCAGAGCGACTCGCGCTTCGCCACCACGTATGGAATCGGAGGATACGGAGCCTATCGGCGCACGGATGAAATCTATCTGACGGGACTGAGCGACCGGAACTTCTTTGATCTCCGCTTCCAGAAGTTCACCGTCCTGGATCGCTATCACAAAGGCATTCAACTCGACCCGCGGCAGCCCTGGGTGCTTCCGTCGCTCGATTATTCCAAGACCATCGACGAGCCCGTCGCCGGCGGCGAACTGACCTTCGACCTCAACACGGCGATCGTCCATCGCAGCGACCGGGACTATTCGAGCGGCGCACCGGCACTGCGGGGCATCGAAGGAACGACCGGGCGGATCACGCTGGAGTCGGAGTGGAAGCGCAGTTTCGTCACTGACGGCGGCCTCCTTCTGACGCCCCTCCTCAACGTGCGTGGCGATGCCATCGGCCTCGACGCATCGGATTCCACCATCGCGGCCATCAACCACATGGCTGGCAAGCTCAGCGGGTCCCGCTATTCCTATGACGGTTCGACCTACGGCACCGTCGCGTCCGACATACGTTCGTCCTATTACCGCGGAATGGCGACCGCGGGACTGGAGGCGCGCTGGCCGGTCATGTTCTCGACGACGAGTGCGTCCCACGTGCTTGAACCCATCGCACAGCTTTTCGTCCGGCCGGATGCTCCTTACGGGGATACGCTCGGCATTTGTAATGAGGACGCACAAAGCCTGGTCTTCGACGCGGCATCACTGTTCGAGCGGGACAAGTTTTCAGGCTACGACCTGATCGAAGGGGGCACGCGGGCCAATCTCGGAGTCCGCTATACCGGTTCGTTCGGCGATGGCTGGACCGCGTCGGGCATATTCGGGCAGTCCTACCATCTGGCCGGCAACAACCCCTATGCCTCGCCGAACCTGGTGAATGCGGGGGCGTTCTCGGGGCTCGAGACCGACGTCTCGGATTTCGTGGGGTACGTGGACCTCGACACGCCGGTCGGTCTCAAGTTTTTCGCCGGAGGGCGCTTCGACGAGAGGACCTTCGAAACGAGACGGGCGGAGATTGGCGGTTCGACAGCGATCGGTACGACGAAGCTGAGTGCCACGTACGCCTTCATCCAGAAACAGCCGCTCTACGGGTTCGACATTGATCGCGAGGAAATCCGCCTCAGCGCGTCCAACAAGCTTAGCGAAAACTGGCGCATCTTCGGAAGCGGCACGTACGACCTGAATTCGAACACGCTCGCTACGACCCGCATCGGATTCGGGTATGGAGACGAGTGTTTCACCTACATGCTCACCTTTGCGCGCGATGAAAACACGAGAAACCATAAAGTCGACTACGATGTCGAGTTCCGCATCACGTTAAGAACACTCGG
>CATMOC010000119.1 GCA_950071955.1 uncultured Mesorhizobium sp.
GACTGGAGTTCAGACGTGTGCTCTTCCGATCTGGCATTCGGCACAAAGAGCTCTGGGATGTTGCGTTCGTAGTCCTCATTCACCTGTAGCGCTCCATCAAGCCAACTTTGACTCGCCCGGACTGGCGTCTTGGCTTCGATCAAGACCAGCGGCATGCCGTTGATGAGCAGGACGAGATCGGCGCGCTTTCCGGGCTGCCCGATATCCTTGCCAGTCCAAATTTTCAGGCCGTGTTCGTTGGTTTGCTGACCTTTGCCATCGCATTGTTCACCCCGGCGCGGATCGGCAAGGGGATACCCGCACCCTTGATCGCGTTGTTCATCGGCACCGGGCTGGTGCTGACTGTGCTGCCGGGCGCGCCGATTCTGGGCGAAGTGCCGACCGGGTTGCCGGAATTCCGCCTGCCGTCATTCGAGGTGGCGGAGCTTCCGCGCATGATCGGTTCGGCCCTGGTGCTGGCAATTTTAGGGTCGCTGGACAGCCTGCTGACCTCGTTGATCGCCGACAGCGTGACGCGGACCCATCATAAATCGAACCGGGAATTGATCGGCCAGGGCATTGGCAACATGGTCTCCGGGCTGATCGGCGGCTTGCTCGCTTATGGATGGCACAAGCTCGTGCGGCGGAGCCGTCCCGCATGAGTTTTGACAGCATCGATGCCTGGTGGTGGCCTTTCCTGTTCATCCTCGTCGCCGGATGGTTGGCGACGGATGCCTGGCGCTTCCTCGGGGTCTATCTGGGCGGGCGGATCTCGGAGGATTCCGACATTCTGGTGCTGGTGCGCGCGGTGGCGACCGCGCTGGTCGCCGCCGTCATCGCCAACCTCGTGATGTTTCCAGGCGGCGCGCTCGCCGACACGCCCATTCCGCTGAGGCTCGGGGCGGCGGCCGCCGGTTTCGCGGCCTACCTCATGCTCGGGAAGCGGATCGTCGTCGGCATCGCGGTCGCGGAGGCCGTGTTCATCGCCGGCTACTTCGCGCTCGGTCTCTGATCGCTCAGGCTCAAGCCAGCGCGGCCCTGATCTTCTCCGCGTTCGATTCGAGCGACGCCTTGTCCGCCATCTCGCCCGTGTGCGGTCGTAGCGATACGCCTTCGTGGCGCGGCAGGACGTGAACGTGCAGGTGGAAGACGACCTGCCCCCCGGCGCGCTCGTTGAACTGCTGGACGGTTATGCCGTCGGCCGAAAATGCTTTCACCACGGCGCGCGACAGTTTCTGGACGGTGCGCATGACGGCCGCCAGGCTGTCGGGATCGACGTCAAGGATGTTGCGCGACGGCTTCTTGGGGATCACCAGGCAATGGCCGTCGGCGCGCGGCATGATATCCATGAACGCGAACGTCTCGTCGTCCTCGTAGAGCTTGTAGCAGGGCATTTCGCCGCGCAGGATTTTCGCGAAGACGTTCTGGTCGTCATAGGGCTGGCTCATCGATCCCTCGTGCGGTGTGCATGGAAGGGCGCATGTTTCGTCGGTAGGATCGGCCCCGTCAACCTCGCGGCGCGCCAGGGAGTGCGGTCATGAACTATGTCTTCCTCGCCGTCGCCATCATCTTCGAAGTGCTTGCGACGACGGCGCTGAAGCAGTCGCATGGCTTCACGCGGCTCTGGCCGTCCCTGGTCACGATTGCAGGCTACGGGCTGGCTTTCTACTTCCTCTCGTTGCCGCTGAGGGTGTTGCCCGTCGGCGTCGTCTACGCGCTGTGGTCGGGTTTCGGAATCCTGTTCATCACCGCGATTGGATGGTTCTGGTTCCGCCAATCGCTCGATCTCGCGGCGATCATCGGCATCGGACTGATTCTTGCGGGCGTGCTGGTCGTGAACCTGTTCTCCAGGTCCGTCGTCCACTGACGCTCAGCCCTTCCGGAAAGGACCGCGCTCTTCAAGGAACTCGCCGATCGCGGCGACTTCCGCGCGTTCCCGCACCAGATAATCCGCCACCGCGCGGCGCAGGCCGGGGTGCGCGAGGTAGTGGGCGGAGTGGGTTTTTACCGGCATGTAGCCGCGCGCCAGCTTGTGTTCTCCCTGGGCGCCGGCCTCGACCACCTTCAGTTTCCGGTCGATCGCGAAGTCGATCGCCTGATGGTAGCAGACCTCGAAGTGCAGGAAAGGGTGGTCTTCCACGCAGCCCCAGTTGCGGCCGAAGAGCGTGTCGCCGCCGATGAAGTTGATCGCGCCGGCGATGAAGCGCCCGTTGCGCCTGGCCATCACCAGCAAGATGTCGTCCGCCATCCGCTCGCCGATCAGCGAATAGTAGCGCCGGTTGAGATAGGGGCGGCCCCACTTGCGGCTGCCGGTGTCCATGTAGAAGCGGAAGAAATCATCCCAGACGGCTTCCGTGAGGTCCTTGCCGGTCAGCCACTCGATCCCGATGCCGTTCTCGACCGCCGTGCGGCGTTCCTTCTTCAGCGCCTTGCGCTTTCGCGATGCCAGCGAGGCGAGAAAGTCGTCATAGGAGCCATAGCCCTCGTTGAAGAAGTGGAACTGCTGGTCGTTGCGGCGCAGGAAGCCGGCTTCCTCGAGCGCTGCAGCTTCCGATTCGCGGGCGAAGGTGACGTGCGCCGAAGACGCGCCGATCTGGTCGGTCAGCGCTTTGAGACCGGCCGCGAGCGCCGCGCGGACCGTGGCCTCGTCGGTTCCTCGGCGCGCGAGAAGGCGCGGACCCGTCGCCGGCGTGAACGGAACGCATGCCTGGAGCTTGGGATAGTAGTGACCGCCGGCGCGCTCGAAGGCGTCGGCCCAGCCGTGGTCGAAGACGTATTCGCCCTGGCTGTGCGATTTCAGATAGCAAGGCACTGCGCCGAGCAGGCTTCCGTCCGGCGCCTCCAGGCGAAGGTGCTGGCCTTGCCAGCCGGTGGCGCGGACCGCGCAGCCGGAATCCTCCAGCGACGACAGGAAGTCGTAGGAGACGAAGGGGTTGTAGGGCGTGTCCGATCCAGTGCGCGAAGTGCCGGAAAGCTGGCCCCATTCCTCGCGCGTGAACCCGCCGATGGACGGCACGACGCGGATGACGAACTCGCCCTTATCCAATTCCAGGTCGTCGCCTTCCTTCGCACGCATCCAAGCCAACATATTGCGCCGCAACAGGGATGCAAGTCGAACAATGCGCACCGCCGCAATCAGGCGTCCGGGTCGAAGCCCTCGAAGGTCATCTGGTCGGCATGCCGGTACGTGTCGGTGACCTCCTGGGGCTTGCGCACTGTCCAGGTGATCACTGGCAGCGAGAGTTTCTCCTTCACGAAGGTGACGAAGGGATTGGGCAGGTCGAAGACGCCGTAGGACACGAAATCGATCCCATGACCGAGCATCGAGAAGTGTGCTTCGAGTTCATGCGTCTTCGTCCCGCAGGCGGTGAGCCCGCAGGGGATGCCGCTCGCCTCCGTGGGAAACCGGCGCACGAGCCAGTGGTCGAAGGACATGATGGCGGCGTTGCCGGAGTAGCTGCGCAAGAGTTCGGCGACCTTGGCGACGAGGCCGTCGTCGTGGCCGGGGATGCCCTTGAGCTCGATCACCAGCGGGACGCGTCCGCCGACGAATTCGAACATTTCGGACAGGGAAGGGGCGTGGTCGGCGGTGCCGCCGATGCGCAGTGCGGCCATTTCCGCGGCCGTACGCTGCCAGACGAACCCGTCGGTGCCGGCGAGGCGTTCGAGCTTGTCGTCATGGAAGACGACAGGAACGCCGTCGGCGCTGAGATGGACGTCGCATTCGATTGCGAACCCCTTGTCGATCGCTGCCGCGAAGGCCGAGAGCGTGTTCTCCCACCGCGTCACGTTCATGTCGTGGTAGCCGCGATGCGCGATCGGGCGCCTCGTCAGCCAGGAAATTCCGGTCATCTGGATATCTCTCGCAGGTTTTCAGGCGATCTCGATGATCGCCTCGATCTCGACCGGCGCATTCATGGGCAGCGATGCCACGCCAACGGCCGACCGGGCGTGCCTGCCGCGCTCGCCCAGTGCCTCGGCAAACAGGTCGGAAGCGCCGTTGGCCACGAGATGCTGCTCGGTGAAGCCGGGCGCGGATGCGACGAAGACGGTGATTTTCACAAGCCGGGCGATCTTTTCGAGGTCCTGGGTCGCAGCTTTCGCCTGCGCGAGGATGTTGATGGCGCAGAGGCGGGCCGCCTCCTTCCCCTGTGCGGTGTCGAGATCGCGGCCGAGCAGGCCCGTGGCGGCGAGTTTGCCGTCCTTCAGGGGAAGCTGGCCGGCGGTGAACAGCAGGGTCCCGGACCGGCACCAGGGAAGATAGTTCGCCGCGGGGGCCGCGGCTTGGGGCAGGGTTATGCCCATGGATTGGAGGCGCGTCTCCACCGTTTCGGACATTCATCGGCTCCGGTCGTGTGAGGGATGGCGGGTTTGGCGCACAATCTGCTATTTTCGCCTCGCCTACGCCACGGCTTTTTAAGTATCGTGACGAAGAATCGAGCCGACGTCCGGAGCCGGAACCAACTGGAGTTGCACCATGCGCATCATGCGCCCCGCCGCGTTCACCACCGCAGTGCTGGCAGGATCGGCCGCGATGCCTGCGCTTGCGCAGCCGACGCTCACGCCGCACCGGGCCGTCTATGACATCGCGCTGGACGAGGCGACCGATCGCTCGGGCATTACCGGCCTCAGCGGTCGAATGGTCTACGAATTCAACGGGTCCGAATGCGAGGGCTACACCGTCACGTTCCGGTTCGTCACCCAGATCGACACCAGCGAAACGTCGCGCGTGACCGACCAGCAGACGACGACCTACGAGGATCCCGGTGGAACGTCGTTCGATTTCGCGACTAAGTCCTATGTCGACCGGTCGCTCGACCGGGAGATCAGGGGAAGCGCGCACAAGGCGGACGGCTCGACCATCGTCGACATCGAGAAGCCGCAGGACAGCGAAGTTACGCTCGATGCGACGCAGTTTCCGACGCAGCATCTGGTGGAACTGATCAGGAAGGCCGAAGCCGGCGAGACGTTCTACGAGACCAACCTGTTCGACGGTTCGGAAGACGCTGACAAGATCATGACGACGACGGTGATCATCGGCAAGGAAAGCACGACGTCGAAGGAGGACGAGGAGTTTGCCGTCGCCAAGGCCATCGAACAGAAGAAGTTCTGGCCGGTGTCGATCGCCTATTTCGACCTGGACGAGGCGGACGGCGAGGAAGTCCCCGACTACAGGATCGACTTCAAGCTGCATGAGAACGGCATCACGCGCGATCTCGTGATGGACTACGGCGATTTCTCCATGAAGGGAAAGCTCGTCGACCTCGCGGTCTTCGACAAGCCGAAGGGCTGCACGAAGTAGCCGGATGGCGGTCTATGTCGACAGGCCTATGTGGTTCTGGGCGGGCCGCAAATGGTGCCACCTCATCGCCGACGACGTGCACGAACTGCACGGGTTCGCGGCTAAGCTCGGCCTGACGATCCACTCCTATCAGGGTCCGCCGAAGACGGCGGCGCCGCATTACGACATCACCGGACTGGAACGCAGCCGGGCGCTGAGCCTCGGCGCCGTCAGCGCGAGCCGGCAGGAGATCGTGGCGGTGTATCGCCGCGTGCGCGTGAAGAACGGCAAGCAGCGCAAGGCCGCCTGATTTCGCTGCAGATTCGAATGGATCGCGTGGCGCGCTTGCATTCGGCGCCGAAATCACCTATCTGCGCGGCCATTCCACACACGGGCTTTGGTTTCCGTCCGGGAGAAATCCGGCAGACACCTCCGGTGGCGCATCCGAGCAATCGGTCGCCTATGGCCCGTGGAGGCTTGAACCGGAAAGGTAACTACGATGGCACTGCCTGATTACAGCATGCGCCAGCTCCTTGAGGCTGGTGTTCACTTCGGCCACCAGACTCACCGCTGGAACCCGAAAATGGCGCCCTACATCTTCGGCGCGCGCAACAACATCCACATCATCGACCTGTCTCAGACGGTGCCGCTGCTGCACCAGGCGCTCAAGGTCGTCTCCGACACCGTGGCCGGCGGCGGCCGCGTCCTTTTCGTCGGAACCAAGCGCCAGGCGTCGGAAATCGTCGCGGATGCGGCACAGCGTTCGGCCCAGTACTTCGTGAACGCCCGCTGGCTGGGTGGCATGCTGACGAACTGGAAGACGATCTCGAACTCGATCCAGCGCCTGCGCAAGCTCGACGAACTCCTTGCCGGCGAAGCCCAGGGCTTCACCAAGAAGGAACGCCTGAACCTCGAGCGCGAACGCGAGAAGCTCAACAAGGCGCTCGGCGGCATCAAGGACATGGGCTCGACGCCGGACCTGATGTTCGTGATCGATACCAACAAGGAAGCGATCGCCATCCAGGAGGCCAAGCGTCTCGGCATTCCGGTCGTCGCCGTCATCGATTCGAACTGCAACCCGGACCAGATCGACTATCCGATCCCGGGCAACGACGATGCCGCTCGCGCGATCTCGCTCTACTGCGACCTGATCTCGAAGGCGGCCATCGACGGCATTGCCCGCCAGCAGGGCGCCATCGGCATGGACATCGGCGCCTCCGAAGAAGCACCGGTCGAGCCGACCCTCGAACCTCAGGCCTGATCGGCTCTTCGAAGGTAATATCCGCGTCGCAATGATCTGCGAAGCGGGTGGCGCGGCCGGCGGGTCGCGCCGGATTCGTGAAATCATTTCATCCGGTTCCGCTGCGCCCGGGGGGCTGCAGCCGGACCGGGACATGGACGAGAGGTAGCAATGAGCATTTCCGCTTCCCAGGTCAAAGAACTCCGCGAGATGACCGGCGCGGGCATGATGGACTGCAAGACGGCGCTGACCGAGACGAACGGCGACATGGAAGCGGCGGTCGACTGGCTGCGCGCCAAAGGCATTTCCAAGGCCGACAAGAAGGCCGGCCGCACCGCCGCCGAAGGTCTGATCGGCGTCGCGTCGGACGCATCGAGCGCGGTCGCGGTCGAGGTCAATTCCGAGACCGACTTCGTGGCGCGAAACGACGCCTTCCAGGACATCGTGCGCAATATTGCCACGATGGCGCTGTCGACCGACGGCTCCGTCGAAGCCGTCGGCGCGGCCACCTATCCGGGCGGCGAAAAGAGCGTGAACGACACCATCAAGGACGCGATCGGCACGATCGGCGAGAACATGAGCCTGCGCCGTTCGGCCAAGTTGACCGTCGCTTCGGGCGCCGTCGCGACCTATGTCCACAACGCTGTCTCGGAGAACCTCGGCAAGCTCGGCGTTCTGGTCGGCATCGAGACCACCGGCGATGCCGAAGCCGCACGCGCCTTCGGCCGCCAGGTCGCGATGCACGTCGCGGCGACGAACCCGCTGGCGCTCACGTCCGACCAGGTCGATCCGGCCGCCGTCGAGCGCGAGAAGGCGATCTTTACCGAGCAGGCGCGCGGATCCGGCAAGCCCGACAACATCATCGAGAAGATGGTGGAGGGGCGTCTGCGCAAGTTCTACGAGGAAGTCGTTCTCCTGAAGCAGGCCTTCGTCATCAACCCCGACATGACGGTGGAGCAGGCGTTGAAGGCGGCCGAGAAGGACATCGGCGCTCCCGCGAAGCTGACGGGCTTCGTGCGCTTCGCCCTGGGCGAAGGCGTCCAGAAGGAGACGTCGGACTTCGCCGCGGAAGTGGCGGCGGCGGTCAAGAAGTAACCACTCACGGCTCATCCGGCCGTCCCTGGGGCGCTGCGTGACATCGCGGCGCCCTTCGTGTATCGCAGACGCCGTCCGTCGCGCCAGAAGAGGTGAGAATGCCCGCCCAGCCCCCGTATCGCCGTGTGCTCCTGAAGGCTTCCGGCGAGGCGCTGATGGGTGAGCAGGGGTTCGGCATCGACGTCTCCGTCGTGGACCGGATCGCTTCCGACATCGCGGAGGCCCGGTCGCTCGGGGTGGAAGTCGGCGTCGTAATAGGCGGCGGCAACATCTTCCGCGGGGTCGCGGTGGCCTCCAAGGGCGGCGACCGCGTGACCGGCGATCACATGGGCATGCTGGCGACCGTCATCAATTCGCTCGCGTTGCGCACGTCGCTGATCAAGATCGGTGTCGATGCGGTGGTGCTGTCAGCGATCGCGATGCCGGAACTGTGCGAAAGCTTCTCGCAACGGCAGGCGACCCAATACATGAACGATGGAAAGGTCGTCATCTTTGCCGGCGGTACCGGCAATCCCTTCTTCACGACCGATTCAGCGGCGGCGCTGCGCGCGGCCGAGATCGGCGCGGACGCGCTATTCAAGGGAACGCAGGTGGACGGGATTTACTCGGCCGATCCGAAAAAGGACCCCACCGCGGTGCGTTTCCAACGCCTCAGCCATCTCGAAGTGCTGCAAAAGGGGCTGGCGATCATGGATACGGCGGCCATTGCGCTTGCGCGCGAGAACAACATACCGATAATCGTCTATTCGATCCACGAGAAGGGCGGATTCGGAGCGATTCTGAAGGGAGAAGGCCGCTGCACGATCGTGGCGGATGCATGATGCGTCCCTACGGGTCGCGGCCGAAGCATGGAGCCTCGACATGAGTACGTCATATGATTTCAAGGATCTTCAGCGGCGCATGGACGGCGCGATAAGCGCCTTCAAGTCCGATCTCGCATCGCTGCGCACCGGGCGGGCATCCAGCAATCTCCTGGATCCGATCATGGTGTCGGCCTACGGCTCGCAGATGCCGATCAACCAGGTGGCCAACGTCACGGTGCCGGAACCGCGAATGATCTCCGTGTCGGTGTGGGACAAGCAGATGGTCGGCGCGGTCGATCGTGCCATCCGCGAGTCCAATCTCGGCTTCAACCCGATCGTCGATGGCTCGAATCTGCGTATTCCGTTGCCGGAACTCAACGAGCAGCGCCGAAAGGAATTGGTAAAGATCGCCCATCAGTATGCCGAACAGGCCCGCGTCGCGGTCCGGCATGTCCGCCGAGACGGCATGGACAGCCTGAAGAAGGCGGAAAAGGACGGCGACCTGAGCCAGGACGACGTGCGTTCCCGCTCCGACAGGGTGCAGAAACTCACCGACGACACGATCGCCGCCATCGATGCCGCGCTCGTGGAGAAGGAAGCCGAGATCATGCACGTCTGAGGAGCGCGAACTCCGCCCGCGC
>CATMOC010000120.1 GCA_950071955.1 uncultured Mesorhizobium sp.
CGACCGGCCGCAGCAACATTTCCGGCAGCACCATCCAGCCGATGCGCCAGCCGGTCATGCAGTAGTATTTGGAGAAGGAGTTGATCACCACCGTGTCCGGGTCGAGGGCCAGCGCCGTCGTGTCCGGCTGCTCGTAGGCGAGCCGATGGTAGATCTCGTCGGAGATGACGGAGACGCCGAGGTCTTCCGCCGTCCGGAGAATCCGGGCGATCTCGGCGCGCGGGATGACGGAGCCCGTCGGATTTGCCGGGCTGGCGAACAGGAGCCCGTCGAAGGGCCGCGACCGATGCGCCTCCTCCAGATGGCTCGCCTTCAGGTAGCCGGCGCCCCCGAGGTCGATCTCGACCGCCTCGATGCCGAGGACCTTCAGGATGTTGCGATAGGCCGGATAGCCGGGCGCCGTGATCGCGACGCGGTCGCCGGCGTCGAACATGGCGAGGAACGCGAGGTTGAAGGCTGCGGACGATCCCGTGGTCGCGACGATCCGTTGCGGCGGTACCTCTATTCCATAGTGATCGACATAGTGGCGTGCGATCGCCTCACGCAGCGACATCAGCCCGAGAGCATCGGTGTAGCCGATCCTGCCATCGCGCACGACCCGCGCGGCGGCCTCGCGCACCGGCAGCGGTGCGGGATCAGACGGCTGGCCGACGGCCATGGAGATCACCGGCACGCCGGCCGCCTTCAGCCGGTTCGCCTCCGCCAGCACGTCCATCGCGTGGAACGGCTCGATATTGCTGCGTCTCGATATCGTCGCTTTCATCCGTTTTCATTCTCGAAGTGGCGATTCGCACCGACGCCGTACATTTGCCGGATTGCCATGCGGATCACAAAAGCATGAAAAAGGCAGCCACGCCTTCCACCGCCCGACAAGCTCGTCTACGAGTTGTGCAATGTCGCTATTCCTGAAATCGATCTCGCGGTTCGTCGGCCGCCCCTTGCGCGGAGTAGCCACATCGCTGGCTGTTCTGCAACTGGTGGCCGGAGCGACGATCGCCGCCCACGCCCAGCAGAGATCGCTGCCGGTCGTGCGCGACGCCGAGATCGAGACCTTGTTACGGGACTATGCCAAGCCAATCTTCGCCGCAGCGGGGCTGCAGAACGCCGGCGTCGACATCGTGCTCGTCAACGACCCCAGCTTCAACGCCTTCGTCGCCGGCCGCCGCATGTTCATCAACACCGGCGCTCTCCTTACGGCGGAGACGCCCAGCGAAATCATCGGCGTCATCGCCCACGAGGCGGGCCATCTGGCGGGTGGTCATCAGGAACGGCTGCGCGATCAGTTGGCCCGCGCCCAGACGATGGCGGTCGTGGCGACGCTGCTCGGCCTCGGCGCGACCGTCGGCGGGGCGCTCGCCAACAATGGCGGCATCGCGCAATCGGGCGCCGGCATCGCCATGGGCGGAGCGGAGATCGCGCGGCGCAGCCTGCTCGGCTACCAGCGAACCGAGGAACTGGCCGCCGACCGATCCGCGTTGGAATATCTGCGCAACACGAACCAATCGGCCGAGGGCATGCTGAAGACCTTCAGCCGCTTCGCCAGCGCGCTCGCCCTTTCGGGCGCGCGGATCGACCCCTACCAGATCAGCCACCCGATGCCGCGCGAGCGGATTGCCAACCTCGAGGTGGTAGCCCGGGAGAGCCCCTATTTCGACAATAAGGATCCGGCGTCGCTGCAGGCACGCCACGACCTGATGCGCGCCAAGATCGCGGTGTACACGGAAGGACCGTCCGCCACCGCGCGGCTCTTCCGGTACGATCCGGTCGGCTTGCCGGCGCGGTACGCCGATGTCGTCAACACGCACCTGCGCGGCAGCCCGACGAATGCCTTGTCCAAGGTCGACGCACTTCTGAAGGATTACCCCAAGAACCCGTATTTCCACGAGATGCGCGGCGAGATCCTGATGCGCGCCAACAAGCCGTCGGAAGCCGCAAAAGCCTATTCCACGGCCCTATCGCTCTCCCCCGGCAAGCAAGAACTCATCCAGATCCAGCGCGGCAAGGCCCTGATCGCGACCGGCGATGATGCAGCCATACGCCAGGCGGTGAAGGAAATCCGGGAGGCGCTGCGCCGCGACGGCGACAATCCAGACGCCTACTTCCACCTTGCGCAAGCCTACGGCCGCCTCGGAGACGTGGCGGAGGCCGAACTCGCGACCGCGGAAGCGCACTTCTATTCCGCCTCGTACAAGGAAGCGCGCATCTTCGCCGCGCGGGCGCAGCAGAAATTCAAGACGGGCGCCCCGGGTTGGGTCCGCGCCCAGGACATCATCAACATGAAGCCGCCTCGCAAATGACGGGCAGCGTCGGTCGGAAAGGGTGACCATGAGGAAGTTTCTCGGTTTCAGCGTTGGGAGGTTCGCCGTCGCGGCGGCAATCCTCGTCCTCGGCTCCGTCCCGGGTCCGCAATCCGTCATCGCGGCGGAAACGGCGGCGAACGCACCCGCCCCCATCGACCGCGCAGCGATCGAGGCGATCATCCGCGACTACCTCCTTTCCAACCCGGAAGTGCTGCTCGAAGCGCAGGCGGCGCTCGAGGCCAAGCAGAAGGAAGAGCAGCGCGTCGCTCAGCTGGAGACGATCCGGAACGCGAACGAGCACATCTTTTCGTCCGAGCACGACGGCATCTACGGGAATCCCGAGGCGAAATACACGCTGGTCGAGTTCTTCGACTACAATTGCGGCTACTGCAAACGGGCGATGGGCGACATGCTGGCCATGACGGAAGCCAATCCGGACGTGCGCTTCGTGCTGAAGGAATTCCCCATCCTAGGGCCTGACTCGATGAAGGCGCACGTGGTCTCGATGGCCTTTCACAAGCTGATGCCCGAAAAGTACGGCGAGTTCCATGCCGAACTCCTCGGCGGCGCCGCCAAGGCGGACGAAGACAGCGCGATGCAGATCGCCCTGTCGCTCGGTGCCGACGAAGCGGCTTTGCGCGAAGCCATGAAGGCCCCCACCATCAACGAAACGTTCAGCCAGACCTACGAACTGGCGAACCAGCTCGGCATCTCGGGCACGCCTTCCTACGTGGTGGGCGAGGAAGTGATTTACGGCGCGCTTGGCCGGCAAGTGCTGGAGGAGAAGGTCGCCAATCTCGGACAATGCGGCGAGGCGACCTGCTGACGCGCCTCGCGCCGCATGCGGACGCTCCGAAGGCTGTGCAGAGCGCAAGATAGGCACTTGCACACTTTCGCTTGCGTCCTATGGCTACTATAGAGGGTCCCGCCGTGTCATAGCAGGCGCGCATGGCTCCTGCGAGCCTCGCAGCCGGCGTACCACGTGCGGTTCGCACCCTGGCCGGAAAAGCCCATCCGGCGGCTTTGCGGACTGCGGCGCGACAAGTTTGGAAGGAACGAACGTTCGATGGCGACAAAGCACCCCGTCGTGGACCAGCAGCTCATTCGAGATCTCGCAGGCATCCTGAACGAGACGAACCTCTCGGAAATCGAGGTCGAGCAGGGCGATCTTCGCGTGCGGGTTTCGCGCCAGAACGGGCCGGTCCACGCGTACGCGCCGGCGCCGCAGTACCAGGAACACCCGTCCGGCGCGTCGCAGCCCGCTCCGGTCGCGACGGCACCGGCGCCGCCTTCCGACAAGATCGTCCCCTCGCCCATGGTCGGCACGGCCTATGCGGCACCCTCGCCCGGCTCGCCGCCCTTCGTGGAGATCGGCCAGAAGGTGCGGGA
Organism: uncultured Mesorhizobium sp.; assembly: GCA_950071955.1. Lineage (GTDB taxonomy): Bacteria > Pseudomonadota > Alphaproteobacteria > Rhizobiales > Rhizobiaceae > Aquibium > Aquibium pacificus. Next base: position 3,690 of record CATMOC010000120.1, read on the forward strand.
GGGGCAGACGCTGCTCATCATCGAGGCGATGAAGACGATGAACCAGATTCCGTCACCGCGCGCGGGCACCGTCACGCAGATCCTGTTCGAGGATACCCAGCCGGTCGAGTATGGCGAACCGCTCGTCGTGATCGAGTAGGGGCCGCATGTTCCAGAAGATCCTCATCGCCAATCGCGGGGAAATCGCCCTAAGAGTGCTTCGCGCGGCAAAGGAACTCGGCATTCAGACGGTCGCCGTGCACTCGACCGCCGACGCCGACGCCATGCATGTGCGCCTCGCCGACGAGAGCGTGTGCATCGGACCTCCGCCCTCGCGCGACAGCTACCTCAACATCCACCAGATCGTCGCGGCCTGCGAGATCACCGGCGCGGACGCCATCCATCCAGGCTACGGCTTCCTTTCCGAGAACTCCCGGTTCGCCGACATCCTGGCCGCACACAACATCACCTTCATCGGCCCCTCCGGCGACCACATCCGCATCATGGGCGACAAGATCGAGGCCAAGCGCACCGCCAAGCGGCTCGGCATTCCCGTCGTGCCGGGTTCCGAGGGTGCGGTGACCGAAGAGAAGGACGCCAGGCGCATCGCGGCCGAGATCGGCTATCCGGTCATCATCAAGGCCTCGGCAGGCGGCGGCGGGCGCGGCATGAAGGTCGCGCGCACCGAGGACGATCTCGTAGTGGCGCTTGCCACCGCGCGTTCGGAAGCGGGGGCGGCCTTCGGCGACGACGCGGTCTACATCGAGAAGTATCTGGAGAAGCCGCGCCATATCGAAGTCCAGGTCATGGGCGACGGGCGCGGCGGCGGTATCCATCTCGGCGAGCGCGACTGTTCGCTCCAGCGCAGGCATCAGAAGGTCTGGGAAGAGGCCAATTCGCCCGCCCTCAACGCGGAAGAACGCGCGCGCATCGGCAGCATCTGTGCCAACGCCATCGCCGACCTCGGCTATTCGGGCGCCGGCACGATCGAATTCCTCTACGAGAACGGCGAATTCTTCTTCATCGAGATGAACACGCGCCTGCAGGTCGAGCATCCCGTGACGGAGGCAATCACCGGAATCGATCTCGTACACGAGCAGATCCGCGTCGCGTCCGGCGGCGGTCTGTCGGTGAAGCAGGAGGATGTGAGGTTCCAGGGGCACGCCATCGAGTGCCGCATCAATGCAGAGGATCCGCGCACCTTCACGCCTTCGCCCGGCACGATCACCCATTTCCACACCCCGGGCGGTCTCGGGATCCGCGTCGATTCGGCGGTCTATTCCGGCTATCGAATTCCCCCCTACTACGACAGCTTGATCGGCAAGCTGATCGTGCACGGCCGCAACCGCGTCGAATGCATGATGCGGCTGAGGCGCGCGTTGGACGAGTTCGTCGTGGACGGCATCAATACCACGCTGCCGCTGTTCAGAGACCTCGTCGGCAACAGCGACATCGCCAATGGCGACTACGACATCCACTGGCTCGAAAAATACCTGGCGGCCAAGGACTGACCGAAGGTTCCGCGATGGAGCGCCCCTTCGCACCCGGCTACCGCATTCCGCCGGATCTCTTGCTCAAGGCATACTCCACGGGCGTCTTTCCGATGGCCGAGAGCGCCGACGACCCGGAAGTCTTCTGGGTCCGGCCCGAAATCCGGGGCATCATCCCGCTCGACGGTTTCCACGTGCCGAAGAGCCTGCGCAAGACCCTGCGCAAGGGCCACCTCGCGATCGATTTCGACCGCGACTTCGACGCCGTCATCGCCGGTTGCGCGGAGGCGAGGCAGGGCCGCCCCAGCACCTGGATCAACGCACCGATCCGCGAGGCCTACGCCCAGCTCTTCGAACGCGGCCACTGCCACACGGTCGAGGCGCGTTCGGGGGAGCGTCTCGTCGGCGGCCTCTACGGCGTGACGCTGGGACGGACGTTCTTCGGCGAGAGCATGTTCTCGCGCGAACCCGATGCCTCCAAGGTCTGCCTCGTGGCGCTGGTCGAGCGCTTGCGCGAACGCGGCTTCGTCCTCCTCGACACGCAGTTCACGACCGAGCACCTGAAGCGCTTCGGCGCCATCGACGTGCCACGGCGTCGGTACGAGAGGATGCTGGCGGCGGCGATCGAAGGCGAGGCGACGTTCAGCCCCTAAGCCCTCAGTCCGCGCTCGCGGCCTCCGGTGCCGGTACTTCGGACTCCTGCTTGCACTCCTTCAGCCAGACGTCATAGACGGCGTGCTCGACGGCGTTGAGGCCGGGACTTTCGGCGAACATCCAGCCCGAGAAGATGCGCCTGATCTTGCGGTCGAGGGTGATCTCGTCGACCTCCACGAAGGAATCCGTCTTCGCTTCCGCAGTGTCGGGGCTGGAATAGCAGACCCGCGGCGTCACCTGGAGGGCGCCGAACTGGACCGTCTCGTCGACGTAGACGTCGAAATTGATGATGCGCCCGGTGATCTTGTCGATCCCGGTGAACTCGGCGACGGGATTGGTGATCCGCGCGGGCGGAGCCGGTTCGGCCGCCGGCTCGCTCTCGGACGAGGCGGGGAAGTTCTCCTGAACGGTGATCGACTGGGCCGGCGCGGCGGCCGTCAGGACCGACACGATCGCAACACAGCCGAGCGAACGCAGCAGGGACGAGAATGCCGTCTGTGTCATGAGCCTTCGACCGTATCCTCTGCGCCACGTTTGCGAGGGCCGCCATGATGGCCGCGCCCGATCAATATCCGGTTAACCAAGGATTGTGGCAACAACAGACCCGCCGGTACGCGTCGCGTCAGCCGCCGGGCGTCCAGGCGTCGTAGTCGCCGGTTACGTGGGGTCGGTCGCCTGGGCGTAGCACCGAACCCTTCGGGCGATAGGCCTTCCAGGTGCCGGTGTGATTTGGCTCGTGCGGCTTCTGCCACTCGTGCGGCTTGTAGTCCTCCGCCGTCGGAGGTGTGTCGATGCGGTGATGCATCCAGCCGTACCAACCCGGCGTAATCCGCGTCGCTTCCGAGAGGCCGTTGTAGATCACCCAGCGGCGCACGCGGCCTTCGGAGTCCGTGCCGCCCTGGTAATACATGTTGCCCTCTTCGTCCTTGCCGACGAAGGTTCCCTTGCGCCAGGTGTGGAGGCGCGTGCCGAGCGTCTGGCCGTGCCACCAGGTGAACAGCTGCAGGAGAAAGTTCTTCATCGGATACCTCGCGGGGGCATGCGGGCCTTATGGCGTCGGGCGAAAGCGAACGCAAGGGGCGCGTCGCGCGACCTCTGCAAAGCCGTCCCTCCAATGCGACGAAAAGTCTCCCTCATTGTCGACGAACATCGATGTTCCGCCCCAGTCGCGCCGCTATTGAGGCCAATCTGCTCGATTGCAGCATCTGTGAGGGATACGCGCATGGTTTCCGATCTCCTGGCCCGACAGGGAAACTGGCTCTTCAGATGGCGGAGCTACTTCCTGCTCGGCCTTGCTCCGCTGTTCCTCATCGCCCTCTCCAAGCCGGAGGTCGTCGAGGTCGAATTCGGATCCTTTTTCGACTCCGTCTTCGAGGGCGCTTGCATCGCGTTCGCCTTCGCCGGGCTCGCGGTCAGGGGCTTTACCGTCGGCTACGTTCCGGGCGGCACGTCCGGGCGCAACACCCGCGGACAGCTTGCCGAAACGCTCAACACTACCGGCCTCTATTCGCTGACCCGCAACCCTCTCTACCTCGGCAACGCCGTCATCTACATGGCGATCGCCGCCTTTACCCAGGACGTCTTCGTGTTCGTCATCATGGGCCTTTTCCTATGGCTCTATCTGGAACGCATCATCGCGGCCGAGGAAGCGTTTCTCGCGGAGAAATTCGGCAAACCCTACCTTGCCTGGGCATCGCAGACTCCCGTCTTCCTGCCGCGCCTTACCGGCTGGCGCGCGCCGGTCCTCCCATTCTCGGTTCGCAACGTCCTGCGCAGGGAGTATTCGGGGTTCTTCGCGATCGTGGCTTCGTTCTTCATCATCGACCAGTTGCACGAGTACCTGACGGAACACCCCGAACACATCGACCTGGCATGGGCGATCACGCTCGCGGGCGGAGCGATGCTCTACCTTTTCCTGCGGACCCTGAAGAAGCGCACGCGGCTCCTCGACGTGGCAGGCCGTTAGCTCTCGGCCTCAGGCGACTTCGGATAGCCCGCCTTTCAGTCGAGCTTCATCTTGAAGCCGTAGTGGCTGCGCGCGAAGCCCAGCCGCTCGTAGAAGCGGTGCGCGTCCGCGCGATCCCTGTTCGAGGAGAGCTGCACGAGGCCCGCGCCGGCCTGTCGCGCAATTTTGATAGCGGCCCGCATCATGGTGGCTCCTATCCCCCGCCCGCGCATGTCGGCACGGGTCTGCACCGCCTCGATCGTCATGACGAGACGCCCCCGTCCCGTCATCATCGGCGTCAGCGTCGTCTGGAACGTTCCGACGATCTCGCCGCCGAGTTCGGCCACGTAGAGGGAGTCGCAGGGGCTGGCCGATATCCTGCGGAACGCCGCGAGATAGGAGGGATAGGCCGATTCGTCGACCGTATCGCCGTGGCCGCCGATGGAATCGGCGGCGAAGAGTGCGACCAGCGAGCGTATGTCTTCCTCCCGTGCCTCCCGGATCAGGGGGACATCAGACGCCTGTTTCAATTCCCGCTTCTCCGGCTATTGTGCGCCCGACTCTCCGGGCCGCCCCGGCTCTAGCTGCAAGTACGAGGAAATTCGAGATGGCTTCGCGCGTCGCATTCGCCGCCCTGGCGATGCCGACCCCATTCTTCCGGCGCGCGCGTGCAGGCGCAGGGTCCGGTCGGCGACGCCTTCGTCGAGGCGGCGGAGGTCAGTTGCGACCCGAGCTTCAACGAACTTCCGATCGAATGCGCGGCGGTGCGCGTTTGGGATTCCCGGGGCGCGGAGACAGACGTGCAATGAACTCCGCAAGTCTCACGGCAGCGTCGGCGTGACCGGCCGCGGGGATGCCGCGCCGGGCGCCGACGGCCGATTCGGCGCCAACATTGCCGGCATCTTATGCGCGATGGGCGCCGCGACGGCCTTTTCCCTGAACGACGTCGCCATCAAGTGGCTATCGGGCGACTATCCCCTGCACGAGATCACGTTCTTCCGCAGCCTCTTCGCGATCTGCATCACGCTCGCGGTCTTCGTGCCGCTCGAGGGATCCTACCGGAACCTGCTCACCAAGCGCCTGCGGTTTCATACGCTGCGCGGCGCAATCGTGGTCACCGCGAACATGGCCTTCTACACCGGCCTGGCGACCTTGCCGCTCGGCGAGGCGACGGCGATCTACTTCGTCGCGCCGCTGTTCATCACGGCGCTTTCGGTGCTGCTGCTTGGCGAAACGGTCGGTCCGCGCCGCTGGGTCGCCGTGCTGG
>CATMOC010000121.1 GCA_950071955.1 uncultured Mesorhizobium sp.
CAAGTCGGTTTTCCCCAGCCCCTCGGCGATCTTTCCAGCCTTTCCCTGGGCCTTTTCTTGCTCCAGCGCATTCACCAGTTCATCCAGATTGTCGATCAGGATGTTCCCGCCCAATTGATCGACAGGAACGTCATGGTAGCCGAACCGGCAGGTTATCACGGGCAGACCCGCAGCCCTGCCGGCGCGGACATCGTAAGTGGAATCGCCGACCATTACCGCGCTACCGCCGCCGCATGCCGCTATTGCAGCGTGAAGCATGTCCGGCTTGGGCTTGGCTCGCTCACGTCCCAGCGTATCGCCGCCATAGATCGCATGAAAGCGGTGGGTCATGCCCAGCGCATCGAGCAACTGGCGGGCTGGCTTTTCAGACTTGTTTGTCACCACCGCCAGCTTGCAGCCGCGGCTTGCCAGCACGTCCAGCGCGCCGCGCGCCTGCTCGGGCTCGTGCTGGTGGCGATCGGGCTGCTGAACACGATCCCCTCCATCCCCGGGCTCGATGCTTTCGTTCAGGACATGGTCGGGAACCCCGATTTCCCGATCCGCAAGTTTCCCTATCAGTGGCTCTATCCGATCGCCTTCGTCCTGATGATGGCGATCGTGGCGCTCAACCATTCCTTCCGGGCGCAGTATGCCCACCTGAACCGGGGCGCCATCTGGCGCGGGTTCGGTCTGTTCATGGATATCGCCCTCGTCGTGATGTCGGTGCTCGTCGCGCTGGCCTATCTGGTCGAGATCGACTCGGTTTGCCTGATCGACCGCGTCACCGGCGAGAGGGCGGAACTGATCTCCCGAGCATTGGCCGAGGAGCGCGAATTCGCGGAACTCTATGGCCTGCCCGCCCCCACATCGGTGGACGACCCCGCCTGTATCAACACTCTCGGCGGCTGGATCTTCGTCGTCGTCGGCGCGGGGATCGCGGTGTTCCTGGGCTACAACGTCCGGGTCTGGGGCCTTGCGCTGGTGTCGGTCGCCATCCTCATCGCCGCCTACACGCTGGCGACGGTGCTGGCCTGGTATGTCTTCGGCGCCGAGGACATGAACAAGTACCTCATCACCAAGCTCGGTGGCGAGCCGCGGATGCTGATGGACGGGCGTCCCAACGTCGAGGACATCCTGGTCAACAACGCGCAGGGCATCCTCGGCCGCTTCATGGGCATTCTCCTGTCCACGGTCTTTCCGTACATCGTGCTCGGCTCGCTGTTCGGTATCTCCGGCGGCGGGCGGTCGCTTATCAAGCTCGCCTTCCTCTGGACGCGGCGCCTGCGCGGCGGGCCGGCCCATGCGGCCATCGTCTCCTCCGCGCTGTTCGGAACCATTTCCGGCGGGCCGGTGGTGAACGTGCTGTCGACCGGCGTGCTCACGATCCCGATGATGCTCCGGCGCGGCTTCACAAAGAACTTCGCCGGCGGCATTGAGGCGGCGGCATCGTCGGGTGGGCAGATCATGCCGCCGGTGATGGGGGTCGCGGCATTCGTGCTGGCCGCCATGACCGTCACGCCCTATCGCGAAGTCATCATTGCCGCCTCGCTGCCGGCGCTCGCCTATTTCGGATGCCTGTTCCTGACAGTCGTATTCCAGGCCCGCAAGCAGGGCATCGTGGCAGTCGGCGAGAAAACGCCCGAGATGGCGCTGACGGGCCAAGACCGACTGAACCTGTTGATGATCCTGGCGCCGATCCTCTTGATCATGTTCCTGCTTCTGACCCCCAAGGAGGCCGTGGGCTGCGGCCCGATTGCCGGGCTCATCGGCATCGAGCGCATCGTCGAGGACGGGTCCTGCCGGACGGAGAACCTGCCCTGGCTCTTCCAGCTCGTCCAGAACTCGGCGGGCGACGCCGGATCCGCGGGCTGGTGGGCGGTGGCGCTGCTGGCCGTGCTTTTCCTGCTCGACCCGGAGTTCCGGCGCCGCCCGGCGCAGCTGATCGAAGCACTGGCGGATGCGGGCGTGCTGATCGCGACGCTCTACCTGATGTTCCTCTCGGTTTCCGTCATCGACTTCTGCCTCAACTTCACCGGGCTTTCGGGCTTCATCGCGCGCGACGTCCTGTCGATGCTGCGCCTCTTCGCGCCCGAGCTTCAGTCGGGCGGCGTCTTCCTCCTCGCGGCGCTCTTCGTCACGATGCTGATGGCGATTCTGCTTGGCATGGGCATGCCGACGGTGCCGGCCTACGTCAACGTCGCGCTTCTGATGGGACCGCTGGTGATCGGGCTCGGAATAGCGCCCTTCACGGCGCACATGTTCATCTTCTTCTTCGCGGTCGCTTCCGCGATCACGCCGCCCGTGGCGGTCGCCGCCTTCGCGGCAGCCTCGATCACCAAGGCGGATCCCATGGCGACCGGCTTCGCCGCCGTGCGGGCCGGCATCGTCATGTTCGTGCTGCCCTTCGTGTTCGCCTTCTATCCGGAGCTGCTGCTGATCGATGCGGCCAAGCTCGATCCGGCCATGGCGACGCCCAGCGCCATCGAGTTCCTTCCCGGCTACGGGCCGGGCATCGACTGGGCTTCGCTTGCGCTGGTCCTCGCGCGGCTGTCACTGTGCCTCTATCTTCTTGCCGGCGCCCTCGCCCGGTTCGACGTTCGGCGCATGGGCGGGCCAGAGACGCTGCTCCGCATCGCGCTCGCCGGCGCGGTGATGATGCGCGAACCGGGCATCTGGCTGCCGGCGACCGGCATCGCACTCGCCTACCTCGCCTGGCACGCCATGGCTGCCGGCCGGATCCGGTCGCGCACTGCCTGACGGGCCGAACCCGCCAGAGCGCGCGTTCGCCGGTCCTTCCTCTCAGACCGAGAGGCCGAGCAGCGCGACGGCGTTGTCCTGGTAGATCCTGCGCTTCAACGCCTCGTCTTCCAGCCCGTCGAGGATCCGGATCGTCTCGCGGATGTACATCGGCCCGCCTTCCGGATCGAAGGGGGCGTCGGAGGCGAAGAGCACCCGCTCCTCGCCGAAGAATTCCACCGCATGCTCGATCGCCTTCTTCGAGCCGAAGGAGGCGGTATCGGCATAGAACTCCTTGAAGTAGTCGAGATGCGGGCGCTTCAACGTCTTCAGTACGGCGCCGAGGTCGCGGTCGGTCGTGCGCTTGCCCATCTGGTCCCAGCCGGGGCCCACACGGCCCTCGAAGAAGGGCACCATTCCGCCGGCATGGTGGGTGATCACCTTCAAGCCGGGGAAGCGGTCGAAGAAACGCGAAAAGACCATGCGCGCCATGGCGGCCGAAGTCTCGTAGGGCCAGCCGAAGGTCCACCAGATCTCGTATTCGGAGCGGTCCTCGGTCAGGTAGTCGGGGAAGTCCTGCGTGCGCGCGGGATGCATCCAGACCGGCTTGCCGGCCTTGGCCATGTAGGCGAAGAAGGGTGCGAATTCATCCAGGTCGAGCGGCTGGCCCTTGACGTTGGTGTAGATCTGCATCCCGACGGCGCCCTTCTCCTCGATCGCCCGGCGGCATTCGTCGACGCAGGCGGCGGAATTGGAGAGCGGCGCGGTGCCGATGAAGCCGGGGAAGCGGCGCGGGTACTTCGCGCAGAGCTCTGCCATGGAATCGGTGCCGATGCGGGAGAGTTCCAGCGCCTGATCGGGCGTGCAGATGGCTTCCAGCGGCGGGGCGGCCAGGGACAAGATCTGGCAGTAATCGTCCCCGAACATGTCCATGACCTCGAAGCGGCGGTCGAGGTTCGTCATCATCGGCACGCGGCCGGAGCGCGCCGTGATCGCATGCATCTCGCCGACGATGCCGATCAAGGCCTTGAAGTAGGCCTCCGGCCAGATGTGGGTGAAGACGTCGATCTTTTTCATGTCCAGTCCTGCCTGTCGTGTCGGGATTGTCTATTCTGCCGCGTCGAGGAGCCGCCGCGAGGAGAGCCGCTCGCTGATGCGGGCGGCGGTTTCGGCCACTTCGCGTCCCAGCTTGGCGAGGCCGATCGCATCCGCGTGGCGCTCGGCCATCGTCAGGCATAGGCTGGCGACAGGCGCGGCGGAGGAATCGAAGACCGGAGCGCCGGTGCCGACCACGCCGGGCGTCACCTCGCCGCGCGCCGTCACGTAGCCGTCGCGGCGGATCGCCCGGAATCGCGCCATGACCGCGTCGCGGTCCGCGCCGAAACCGATTTCGCGAAAGGTATCCATGCGGCTGTCGATGAGGGGGATCATCTGGCGGCGCGGCAGGAAGGCGAGGATGCCGTGCGACGTGGCACCGCGCCCGACAGGCATCGGCCTGCCGCGCGGGTAGCTCGAAACGGCCTCGTCGGACGTGCGCACTGACACGACGCACAGGACCCGGTCGCGGTACCAGCGCGACAGGAATGCCGTGCCCGGGTGACGGCCGGCCAAGTCCTCCAGGAAGGGCTGTCCCTCCACGACCAGCGGGTCCGCCTTGCGCAGGAGAAAGTCCATCTCGACCACCTTCGGGCCGAGCGTGTAGGCCGCCTCACGCACGCTGACGATGAGACCCGTTTCCTTCAGCGTCTTCAGGTATCGATAGAGGGTCGGACGGCTGTAACCGAGGCGCTCCTGCAACTCCTCGGGCGTCCACTCTGGATGCGCCTCGTCGAAGACGTTGAGGACGCCCAGCATCCGCTCCAGGCTGTTGTTCTCGCTCACCGCACCACCTGCGAGCCCGGCGCGGAACGGGCGGAGAACCAGGACGAAGCCATGAGGAATATGCCCAGCGCGGCGCCTACGACGTCGGTGTAGATGGCGCCGGGAAAGGCGCCCGCCGGAACAAGGGCGGCGATCCCGGCGACACAGAAGAGCCCGCGCTGCGCCATCGACATCCGAGCCGCGAAATAGCCCGCCAGACCCGCCGAGACGAGCCAGACGCCGAGGGATGCGGTGACGATGGCCAGAACGATCTCGCCGGGCTCGCCGACCAGGATCAGCGTCGGCGAGAAGGCGAACAGGAACGGGATCACGAAGGCGAGCCAGCCGAACTTGACCGAGGCCCAGCCCGTCTGCATCGGGTCGGCGCGCGCGATGCTGGCGGCCGCGAAGGCGGCCAGCGCGATCGGGGGCGTGATCATGGACATCATGCCGAAGTACAGCACGAAGAGGTGCGCCGCCATCGGTTCCAGCCCCACCTCCACCAGCGCCGGCGCCACCAGCGAGGCAAGCAGGACGTAGACCGCGAGCGTCGGCAGTCCCATGCCGAGCACGATGCAGACGCCCGCCGACAGGACAAGCAGCACGATGGTGCTGCCGCCGCCGAGCAGCACCAGCGCATAGGTCAGGTTGAAGCTGAGCCCGGTGATGTTGAGGACACCGATGACGAGGCCTGCCGCGGCGGAGATGACGATGATCTCCACCACCTGCTCGCCCGTCGCGACGATCGTCCTCAAGAGCGTGAGCACCGAGGCGCGGACGCCGTCGTAGCCGAAGACCAGCGCCGTGACGACGACGGTCGCGCAGGCGAGCAGCGCCGCGCGCTCGGGCTGCCAGTTCAAACTGAACAGCGCGTAGATCAGCAGCGCGAAGGCGAGCAGGAAATGCAGACCACCGATGATGGTGCGGCGCGACGGCATCTCGCTCGCAGGCGCGGCCGAAATGCCGAGGCGCGCCGCTTCCAGATCGGCCTGGATGAAGAGTGCGCCATAGTAGAGCAGCGCCGGCACGAGCGCGGCGAGCGCCACTTCCGCGTAGGTCACCTGCAGGAATTCGGCCATCAGGAAGGCCGCTGCCCCCATGACCGGCGGCATGAGCTGGCCGCCCGTCGAGGCGACCGCTTCGATGGCACCCGCCTTGTGCGCCGGATAATTGTCGCGCTTGATCATCGGGATGGTGACCACGCCGGTCGCGACGACGTTTGCCACCGCCGAGCCAGAGATCGAGCCGAACAGCGCCGAGGCCGCCACCGCGATCTTCATCGAGCCGCCGCGGAAGCGCCCCATGGTGACGAGCGCCGCATCGGTGAAGAACTTCGAACCGCCGGTGGCGGTCAAGAGGGCGCCGAAGAAGATGAAGGCAATCACGATCGTGGAGGCGACCGCCATCGGCAGGCCGAAGATGCCATTGACGTCGTAGGCCATGTAGCCGGCGAGCTTCTGCCAGTCCTGCGGACGGCCCGCGAGCCTGCCGGGAACGAGGTCGCCGAACATAGCATAGAGGAGGAAGGCGCCGATGATGGCGACCAGCGCCCAGCCGGTGGACCTGCGCAGCGCCTCGAACAGGAGCAGGACGAGGATGACGCCCGGAACATAGGCGGAGACGGGCCTGAGGAACACCTGGTTGACGACGGTCGCGTAGTGGATCGCGACGTAGCCCGCGGCGAGCATGCCGACGAGCGCGGCGGCCATGTCATACCAGGCGACCGGTCCGTCGCGCCGCGTGCCGCGCGGCGTGAGCAGCAGGAACGCCAGCGGCAGCACCAGCGCGAGAACGACCGCCAGAAACTGCTGCGGATAGTAGGAAACGCCCAGCATGCGCGGGACGCCGAGCGACCAGGCCGCCGCAACGATGGTGATCGCGGCGGCCAGCACCGCCGCGACCGGCCGCCAGATCGTCGGCGACGCCGCACCGCCCATGACAGGTTCTTCCTCAGGCCGCCGCGGCTACTCCTTCCAGAGGCCGGCTTCCTTGTAGAAGCGGATGGCGCCCGGATGGTATTCGCCCGGCGCCGTCTCGCCGACCATTGCCTTCGGGTCGAAGGCCGCGAAGGGCGGGAATGCGGCCTTCATCGCCTCCTTGCCGTCGTGGAGCACCTTGGTCATGGCGTAGACCACGTCGTCGCTGACGTCGGCATTGGTGAAGACGAGCTGCGGATAGGCGATGAAGGTACCGGGCTCCAGCACGCCGGGCGCGGCCGGTCCGGGCTCCATCCTGACGACGTAACCGGTCTTCCAATGCTGCTTGATGGCGGCGACCGCTTCCGGCGTGTCCGGCACGCCGAGCGCCCGGATGCCGCCGACCGCCGCATCCGCCTCGCGAACCTTGCCCGCGCCGTGGGCGAAGATGAAGCCGACGGCATCGCCGGCGATGAAGGCGTCGGCACCGGCCACCACGCTCGGCACCTGCACCGGCTGCATGTCGGAGCGCGCCAGTCCGGCTGTGGCGTAGATGGCGTCGAGCTGCGGCAGGATGGTCTGCTGCGCCGTGTAGCCGTCGACCATCGGTTTGCCCTTCAGATCGGCGACCGACATGATGTCACTGTCGGCGCGAACGAAGATCGCTTCCCTGATCGGCATGATCAGACCGACGACGCGCAACTTGTCGCTGGCGCCGGTGTCGGAGAACCATGCTTCCCCGGTGAGAGCGTTGTTGAACTCCTCGAGATTTCCGACGCCGAACTCCACTTCGTTGGCGTTGACCAGGGGCATGTACTGGTTGGGGCTGGTCGCCGGCTGGATCGTCGCGTTCAGGCCGGCATCATTGGCGGCCTTGGCGACGGCGGTTCCGATGTTGTGGAAGAGCGAGCCCGGGTTCGACGTTGCGATGCCGACGGTCTGCGCGGCCGCCGTTCCGAGAAGCGCAAGCGACGCTGCGAGCGCCAAAGGCGCGATATATCTGTTCATTTCATCCTCCCTGATGCTCCGGATGACCCGGCTGCTTGGCAACTTGCGTTGCAAAATCTCACAGAATGAGATTTCTATCATTGTATTGCATTGCCGCCATGGCTCAAGAGAGAAAATGACGTCGCGTCCCTTAGGGGTGCGTTGGGGAGGACAGGGCCGATGGATGCTGGAGGAGATGAGGGCAGTGGCCCGCGCACGGGCGCGGAGGCGGTTCTCCTGACGCTGAAGGCGAGCGGCATCGACTACCTCTTCGCCAATGCGGGGACCGACTTTCCATCGATCATCGAGGCATTCGCCGCCCGCGCCTCGGGGGAACAGGTCCCGCTGCCTCTCACCATCCCGCACGAGACGGCCGCGGTGGCGATGGCGCACGGCTATTATCTCGTTTCCGGCAGGCCGCAGGCGGTCATGGTCCACGTCAATGTCGGCCTCGCCAACGCCGCGATGGGCGTCATCAACGCGGCAAGCGACAACATCCCCATGATCGTCATGTCTGGACGCACGCCCATCACCGAGCACGGCCGCACCGGGGCGCGGGTGACGCCGATCCAGTACGGGCAGGAAATGTTCGACCAGACGTCGATCGTGCGCGACGCGACCAAGTACAATTACGAGATGCGCTATGCCGAGCAGGGCGGCTCGATGGTGGAAAGGGCGATGGCGATCGCATTGAGCGAGCCGCGCGGCCCGGTCTATCTCTCGCTTCCGCGCGAACCGCTGGCCGAGGCTTTTCCGGAAGACCACCTATTCCCGCCCGCGCCCCAGGCCCCGTCGGCGCCGCAGCGGCCCGATCCGGCCGCGGTCGCCCGGGCGGCCGGGCTGCTCGCGTCGGCGAAGTCGCCACTCATCCTGTGCCAGCGTTCCGACCCGTCCGGCGCCACCGCCGACGCCCTGTCGCGACTGGCGCAGGCCTTCTCGATCCCGGTCGTCGAACCGTTCACCGTGCGCAACGTGCTGCCTTCCTCCCATCCGATGCTGGCCGGCTACGACGTCAGGGACGCGCTCGCCGCCGCCGACGTGGTGCTGGTGGTGGATTCGGGCGTTCCCTGGATCGAGAAGTTGCACAGGCCGAAAAACGCCACCGTGATTTCCCTGGGGCCCGATCCGCTGTTCGCCCGCATGCCGGTCAGGAGCTACCGGAGCGACCTGTCGCTGGCCGGCGATCCGGCGGCCGGACTGGCGATGCTGCACGACGCTCTGGAGGACGCCGGCGCGCGCAGGGGCGCTGTCGGCACCGTGTCGCCGAGATCCGGCGGCGACGTTACCAAGACGGTCGGGGCGGACGGCGCAATGACGGCGGAATGGATGAGCCGGTGCCTCTCGGACGTCCTCGGCGAGGACGGCGTGGTCTTTTCCGAACTCGGCGTCGTGCCTTCGGCCATGGACCTCAAAGGCCCCAACCGTCTGTTCACCGCGCCGCATTCCGGCGGGCTCGGCTGGGCGATGCCGGCGGCGCTCGGCGCGCAACTCCACGACCGGACGCGGCTCTGCGTGGCCT